>DATFFV010000266.1:0-3662 GCA_035249885.1 Gammaproteobacteria bacterium
GACTCGGCGCCTCATTCACGTCGCCGCGGATCAGGAGCACTTGGCTCTCACGATACGGGCAACGGCGCTCGCAGAAGAAAACGTCACCGCGGCCGCCGCGCGCGTCGCGGCCGCGCGAGCGCCCGACGTCGAGCTGCGCCGCGCGCGCGTGACGAGCGCGCGTGCGAGCGTCGAGCAAGAACACGCCGAGCACGAGCTCTTGACGTCGCGCCGCAAGCTCGCCGCGATGTGGGGCGATCGCGAGGCCGCGTTCGAGCGCGTGAGCGCCGATCTCTACGCCTTGCCGCCGAGCGAGGGGTACGAGGAGCTCGTCGCGCGGCTCGCGACAACCCCCGACTTCGCGCGCTTCGCCTCCGAGGAGCGGTTGCGCGACGCGGAGCTACGCGTCGCGGAGGCGCATGCGCGCTCGAACCTCACGGCACGAGCGGGCGTACGCATGCTCCACGACACCAACGACGAGGCGCTCGTGTTCGGCATCACGATGCCGCTCAACTCCGCCGCGCGTGCACGCGGCGAGATCGCCGCTGTCCGCGCGGAGCGCGAGCAAACGACGGCCGAACGTGAGGCGCATCGCGTGCGCGTCGAGGCACAACTGTTCGAGCTGTTCCAGGAGCTGCGGCACTCGATCACAGAAGCCGAGGTCCTGCGCGCGGCCGTGCTACCCGAGATGCAAGCCGCGCTCGAGGCCACGCGCTACGCGTTCGAGCGCGGCCGCTACAGCTACCTCGAGTGGGTCGATGCTCAGCGCGAGCTCGTCGAGGTCGAGCGCGCGCTCATCGATGCCGCGGCCAACGCACATTTGTATCGCACCGAGATCGAGCGCCTCACGGGAGAGGCTCTCGAGCCAACCGAGGTCACGCCATGAACAAGATACTGATGTCGCTCCTCTTCCTGTCGCTCGCCGCCGCTTGCGGTCGCGGACCTCCCGGTGCCGAGGACGCCCAAGGCGACGTAGCAACAGCGGAGGCCGCGCGCGGCCCCAACGGCGGGCGTTTACTCGTCGACGGCGACTTCACGCTCGAGCTCGCGATCTTCGAAGCCGGCGTGCCGCCGGAATTCCATGCGTGGGCAACGGCCGGCGGGCGAGCGCTCGCACCGGCAGACGTGGCGCTGACCGTGGAGCTCGCCCGTCTCGGCGGCACCATGGACCGCATCGAGTTCGCGCCGCAGAACGAGTTCTTACGCGGCACGGCCGTCGTCTACGAGCCGCACTCGTTCGACGTCACGGTCATCGCGCAGCACGCCGGCCGCGAGCATCGCTTCGAGTACGAGTCGTACGAAGGTCGCACGACGATCGCGGCCGACGTCGCACGCGCGGCGGGCATTGAGACCGCGGTCGCCGGCCCGGGTAGCATTTCCGACGAGCTCGTGCTCTACGGCGCCATCGTGCCCGACGCGACGCGCGTGCGCGCCGTGCACGCGCGCTTCCCGGGCGTGATCCGCAGCGTCGGCCGCAACGTCGGCGACACCGTGCGCGCCGGCGAGACGCTCGCGACCATCGAATCGAACGAGAGCCTGCAGACCTACGCCGTCGCCGCACCGATCGGCGGCCTCGTGACGGCCCGGCACGCTGCCGCTGGCGAGCAGACCGATGCCGAGCCGCTTTTTACGATCGTCGATTTTTCTTCGGTGTGGGCGGAGCTGGACGTCTTTTCGCGCGACCGCTCGCGGCTCGCCGTCGGGCTGCCGGTGTCGATTGCGGCCGACGGCGCCGCGGCTGCCGAGGACTCGATCGACTACATCGTGCCGGTCGGCAACCGCGCTTCGCAGAGCGTCACGGCACGGGTCGTGCTCGACAACGCGGACGGCCGTTTCACACCCGGCCAGTTCGTCGAGGGTCGCGTCGCCATTGCGACGACACCGGTCGCCCTCGCCGTGCCGCTGTCGGCCCTGCAGCGGTTCCGCGACTTCGATGTCGTGTTCGCCCAGGTCGGCGAGGACTATGAAGTGCGCATGCTCGATCTCGGGCGGCGTGACGGCCGCTACGTAGAGATATTGGGAGGGCTCGCACCGGGCACGGCGTACGTGACCGAGCAGAGTTACCTCATCAAGGCGGACATCGAAAAAGCCGGCGCGAGCCACGACCACTGACCCGCGGAGAACGGCCATGCTCGACTATTTTGTCGCCCGCTCGATCCACCACCGCTGGCTCGTGCTCGCGGCCGTCGCCGCGCTCGCGGCGTTCGGCGCGTTCAACTACACGCGGCTCACGATCGACGCCGTGCCTGATATCACGAACGTCCAGGTGCAGATCAACACCGAGGCGCCCGGTTACTCGCCGCTCGAGGCCGAGCAACGCATCACGTTCGCGATCGAGACCGCGATGGCCGGATTGCCGCGCCTCGACTACACGCGGTCGATTTCGCGCTACGGCTTGTCCCAGGTCACGGTGATCTTCGCGGACGGCACGGACATCTACTTCGCGCGCCAGCGCGTCGTCGAGCGGCTGCAGGAGGCGCGCACCGCCCTGCCGCCGGGCATCGAGCCCGAGCTCGGCCCGATTGCCACGGGCCTCGGCGAGATCTTCAGCTTCGTCTTGGGCGTCGGGCCGGGCGCCACGCGCGCGGACGGCTCCCCGTACGACACGACTGACCTGCACACGGTCATGGACTGGGTCGTGCGGCCGCAGCTCGCGCGCGTGCCCGGAATCACCGAGGTCAACATGCTCGGCGGCCACGAGCGCCAATACGTCGTGGCGCCGCGCCCTGCGGCGTTGCTCGCGTTCGGCCTGACGCTCGCCGATCTTTCGACCGCGCTCGAGCGCAACAACGTCAACGTCGGCGCGGGCTACATCGAGCGCTTTGGCAGCCAGTACCTCGTCCGCGTGCCGGGGCAAGTCGCCTCGCTCGAGGAAATCCGTGCGGTCCGCGTGGCCACGCACGACGGCACGCCCGTCGTCGTCGGCGACATCGCGGATGTCAACGTCGGCAAGGACTTGCGCACGGGCGCGGCGACGATGAACGGCGAAGAGGTCGTGCTCGGCACCGTGTTCATGCTAATGGGCGAGAACAGTCGCATCGTCGCGCGTGCGGCCGCCGCCAAGCTCACTGAGATCAACGCGTCGCTCCCGGAGGGGCTCACGCTCGAGGCCGTCTATGACCGCACGACGCTCGTCGACAAGACGATCGCCACGGTACGCACGAACTTGTTCGAGGGCGCGTTGCTCGTGGTCGCCGTTCTGTTCGCGCTGCTCGGCAACCTGCGGGCGGCGCTCGTCACGACGCTCGTGATTCCGCTGTCGATGCTGCTCACGATCACGGGCATGGTGGAGGCGCGTGTGAGCGGCAACCTCATGAGCTTGGGCGCGCTCGACTTCGGCCTCATCGTCGACGGCGCGGTCATCATCGTCGAGAACTGCCTACGGCGGCTCGCGGCCGCGCAGAGCGGCGGCGACGCCTTGCCGCTGGCGCACCGCCTCGAGGTCGTGCGCGCGGCGACGACCGAGGTCATCCGGCCCAGCATGTTCGGCATGTTCATCATCTTGATCGTGTATCTGCCGATCTTTGCGCTGTCGGGCGTCGAGGGAAAGATGTTCCACCCGATGGCGCTCACGGTGGCGCTCGCGTTGACGGCCGCGCTCGCGCTCAGCGCCACGTTCGTGCCCGCCGCCGTGGCCGTGCTCGTGCGCGGCCGGTCGTAGAGCGCGTCGAAGCCGTCCTGGG
>DATFFV010000267.1:0-3943 GCA_035249885.1 Gammaproteobacteria bacterium
CGACGATACGCGCGCTCGCGAGGTAGTGCTCCTGCGGGCGATTGCCGCGCAGCACGGGGAACGGCATGCCGCGCTGCTCGGTCACGATACGCAGGACGGCCGCGCGGTTGATCTCGACGGTGGCCGCGGCCGCGCCGGCCCGCGCGAGCGCGCGCGTGATTGCAGCATCGGCCTCGGCCACGAGATCGTGCGTCTCCTCGGCGAGCGGCGGATGCACCTCGAGATAGAGCTGGCCGTCGCGCCAACCCGCGAGCACGGGCTGGTTGACGATGCGGACGGCCGTGCCGCGGCCGACGCGCTTGAACAGCGCCTCGATGTCCTCGGGGTACAAGCGAAGGCAGCCGTGGCTCGAGCGCATGCCCACGCCGGCCGGCTTGTTCGTGCCGTGAATGAGGTAGCCCGGCAACGACAAGGTCATCGCAAACTTGCCGAGCGGGTTGTCGGGCCCGGGCGGCACGACGCTCGGCAGCGGATCGCCGCGCTCGGCGTGCTCCTTGCGCACGGACGCCGGGACGTACCACACGGGGTCGTTCACCTTGTCCGTGACCTTGGCCTCGCCGAACGGCGTGCCCCAACCCTCCACGCCGATGCCGATGGGATGGCTCGTCACCTTCGTGACGGCCGCGCTCGCGTCCGCGGGCGATTTCTCGGTCGTGAAGTAGTAGAGCCGCATAGCCGGCACGTTGACGACGACACCTTCGCGCGGCGCATCGGGCAGGATCGTCTCGGTCGGCAAGTAGATGGCCGTGCCCTCGCCCGGCAACCATTGGTCGACGCCGGGATTGGCGCGGCGCAGCTCCTCGTAGCCCAAGTTGTACCGGCGGCCGATGGCCGAGAACGTGTTCTCGTAGCGCGCGAAGACCACCTGCGCTCTGCCGACGAGCTCTTGCTCTGCAGCAACGTCGAAGTGCCGCGTGTCGAGCGCCGCGAGCCGTGGCGCCGTGGGATCGGGCCGCGCGGGGGCCTCGACGGCCGCGGGTGCCGTTCCGCGCGGCGGCGAAAGCAGCGTACAGCCGCCGAGCAACAGGGCGACGACGGCGAGCGAAGGACCGAGTCGGAGAGTCATGACGGCAAGGGCTCCGTGATCTCAGCCCGAGTATACATAACCGCTTTTGCTCCGGGCCAGCCGCGCAGCGCCGCGGGCGACCCATCGAGATAGGTCAGCGCGTGAGCAGGCTCTCGACTCCGCCGAGCATGCGCTCTTGCCACGTGCGGCGGCGCTTGTAGGCCAGGTGGTAGAGCTCGTGGTCTTTCGCCGCTTCGAGCAGGAAGTCGTCGCTCGTGCGCAGCTCGTCGACGAGCTTGAGCTCGAGCGCGCGGATGCCGTACCAGTGCTCGCCCGTCGCGACGCGGTCGAGGTCGACCTGCGGCCGGTGGTCGCGGATCTGGCTCTTGAAGAGCTCGTGGATGTCTTCGACCTCTTGCTGGAGCTTCGCGCGGCCTTCCTCGGTGTTCTTGCCGAACATCGTCACCGTGCGCTTGTAGCGCCCGGCCATGATCTGCTCGAAGTCGACGCCCTTGTCCTCGAGCAGGCGGTGGAAGTTCGGTAGCTGCGCGAGCACGCCGATCGAGCCCACGATCGCGAACGGCGCCGCGATGAGCTTGTCGGCCACGCAGGCCATGAGGTAGCCGCCGCTCGCCGCGACTTTGTCGACGGCCACGAGCAGCGTGAGCCCGTGGCCTTTGAGCCGCGTGAGCTGCGACGCGGCGAAGCCGTGCTCGTGCACCGTGCCGCCCGAGTTCTCGAGCCGCACGAGCACGCGGTCCTGCGGCCGCGCGACGCGCACGATGGCCGAGACCTCCTCGCGCAGCGAAGCCGCGGCGCTCGCGCGCAGGTCGCCCTTGAAGTCGAGCACGAACAGGCGCGGCTTCGGGCTGTCCTCTTTGGCGCGCGCCTTCTCCTCGCGCTTGCGCTCCCTGCTGCGCGCCTTCGCTTCCTTCTTGAAGCGCGCCTTGCCCTCGACGATGACCTTGAGCTCGTCGGCCGAGTCCTCGAAGCGGCGGTTCATGTGCTCGACGACGAGGCCTTCGGCATGGCCGCGGCGCCGCGTGGCCGCGATGAGGGCGACGGCGACGATGACGAGCAGCACGAAGGTCGCGAGCTGCGCGAGAAACAGGCCGTATGCCGCGAGAAAATCGGTCACTTAGGGGAGAGCCCGACGTTGTTCTTCTCGAACACGCGGTCGGCGCGATAGCTCGAGCGCACGAGCGGTCCGGCCACGACCTCGAGGAAGCCGCGCGTAAGTCCCACGCTACGGTAGTGCTCGAACTGCGCGGGCGTTACGAAGTGCTCCACGGGCAAGTGGTTGACCGTGGGCCGCAGGTACTGACCGAACGTCACGATGTCGACGCCCGCGGCGCGCAAGTCGTCGAGCGCCGCGACGACCTCGCTCTCGGTCTCGCCGAGGCCGACCATGAGGCTCGATTTCGTGAGCACGTCGGGTCGATAGCGCTTCGCATGCGCGAGCACCGCAAGCGTCTGCGCATAACCCGCGCGCGCGTCGCGCACGCGGTGCGTGAGCCGCTCGACGGTCTCGAGATTCTGCGCGAACACATCTAGACCCGAGTCGAGCACGGTGTCCACGTCGGGCAGGTTTCCGGCGAAGTCAGGCGTCAACGCCTCGACGGCCGTCTGCGGGCAACGCGCCTTGATCGCGCGGATGCAGTCGGCGTAGTGGCGCGCGCCGCCGTCGGGCAGGTCGTCGCGATCGACCGAGGTCAGCACGACGTAGGCGAGGTTCATGAGCTCGACCGTGCGCGCCGAGTTCTCGACCTCGTCGGGGTCGAGCCAGCCGTTGGGGTTGCCCGTATCGACGGCGCAGAACTGACAGGCGCGCGTGCAGACGCGGCCCAAAAGCATGATCGTCGCCGTGCCGTTGTTCCAGCACTCGCCGATGTTGGGACAGATCGATTCCTCGCAGACGGTCGCCAGGCGATGCTCGCGGACCGTCGCACGCAGCCGCTCGAAGCGCTCGCCCGCAGGCATGCGCGCCTTGAGCCACGGCGGCTTGGGCTCACGCCGCGCCTGCTGCCGGTCAGTGCGCGCCTTGACGCCGTTCTTGATCGCCGCGAAGCCTTGCTCGGTCTGGTACTTGGCGCCCGTGACGACGACAGGGATGCCGCGAAACTCGCTCATCGTGACTTGCTAACATCGGTCGCAATGCCGGCGAGTATCGCATGGCGTTACGGAGGGGTGTTATGGGCCGCTACCGCGCGCCGCGACCGGAAAGCGCGAAGTACATCACGCCCGAGGGCGCGGCGCGGTTGCGCCGCGAGCTCGACGAGCTCTGGCGCGTGAAGCGCCCGGCCGTCACCAAAGCCGTATCCGAGGCGGCCGCGCAGGGCGATCGCTCCGAGAACGCGGAGTACGTCTACGGCAAGAAGCAGCTCGCCGAGATCGATCGGCGCGTGCGCTTCTTGCGCAAGCGCTTGACGGGCATCCGCGTCGTCAGTGAAACGCCGAGCGACACGAGCAAGGTGTACTTCGGGGCGTGGTTCGAGCTCACGAGTGACGATGGGCGCCGCAGCGAGTATCGGCTCGTCGGGCCCGACGAGTTCGACTTCGCGCCGGAGTACGTGAGCGTCGATTCGCCATTGGGGAAGGCCGTGCTCGGCAAGGCGCCCGGCTCCACGATCGAGGTGCGGGCGCCGGAGGGGAGAAGGCGGTACGAGCTAACGGGCGTGCGTTATCAGTGATCCTCCGCGCGCCGAAAAATGCTCCTGCATTTTCGGCATGCCGGCCATCCATGGCGCCGCCGAAAAATGCTCCTGCATTTTCGGCATGCCGGCCATCCATGGCCGGCAAAAAAAGCCCGGCCGAAGCCGGGCGAAGTCACAGGGGGAAACCGTTGAGGAGCTACTGCAATCGAGCCCAATTGATGAGCCGGACGTCGCTCGAGCGCAGATCGAAATTGCGCGCGAGCAGCGCCTCGATCTCTCTGGT
>DATFFV010000268.1:0-20000 GCA_035249885.1 Gammaproteobacteria bacterium
CGGAGATCGACGATCTCATCAGCGGCGCCGATTTGAGCGAGCTCGAATCGATCATGCTCGCGGTACCTGACGAGCCGCCCCTCGACGCGCGGGCCGCGGCCTACGTGGTCGATGAGCCCACGATCGAGGAGCGGCTGCCCGTCGAAGGCGCACCGGTTGCCGAGGAAGAGACGATCATTGAGCCGCCGGATGCGGTCACGACGTCGCCGCAGGTGGCCGAGACACTGCGCGTTATCGCGCCGCCGCCCATCGTCGAAGCGCCACCGCTGCCAGCGGTGGCGCCCGTGGAGCAGCGCGCCGCGGAGCGCGCGGAAACGGCGCGCGTCGACGCGGCGCTGCTCGATGCGCTGCTCAACGGCGCAGGCGAGATCAATATCTTCCAGTCGCGGCTGACCCAGCAGCTCCATTCCATCGAGTTTCACTTGGGCGAGCTCGGCGGCACCGTGTCGCGGCTACGCGACCAGTTGCGCAAGCTCGAGGCCGAGACCGAGGCGCAGATCCTGCACCGTCACCAGGACGACGCCGAAATGCAAAGCGGCTTTGATCCGCTCGAGCTCGACCGCTACTCCACGATTCAACAGTTGTCGCGCGCGCTCGCCGAGTCGGCGAACGACGTGGCGAGCATCAACGAGCTCTTGAACGGCCTGACGAACGAGGCCGATACTTTGCTCACGCAGCAAGCGCGCGTCACGGCCGAGTTGCAGAACGGGCTCATGCACACGCGCATGGTGCCGTTCCAGCGCCACGTGGCGCGGCTCCAGCGCATCGTCAGGCAGGCCTGCACGGATTCCGGCAAGATCGCGGAGCTCGTCGTCGAGGGCGAGCACAATGAGATCGACCGGCAAGTCTTGGAGACCATGCTGCCGCCGTTCGAGCACCTGCTGCGCAACGCCGTTGCCCACGGCATCGAGAAAGGCCCCGTACGCCGCCAGCGCGGCAAGCCCGATGCGGGCAAGGTATCTCTCAAGATCCGTCGCGAAGGGTCCGAGGTCATCATCGACCTCAGCGACGACGGCGGCGGCCTCGATCTCGCAGCGATTCGCCGCAAGGCGTACGAAAAGGGCCTAATCGCGCAGGGCCAGAACATCACCGACGAGCAAGCCGTCGAGCTGATTCTGCAACCCGGCTTCAGCACTGCGAGCGAGCTCACGCAGACCGCCGGCCGCGGCGTCGGCATGGACGTCGTCGACAACGAGGTCAAGAAGCTCGGCGGCTCGATGCGGATCGAGACGACGACGGGCCAAGGCACGCGTTTCGTGATCCGGTTGCCGTACACGCTCGCGATCACGCATGCGCTCATCGTCAACGTCGGCGACGAGACCTTCGCGTTGCCGCTTCCGACGGTCGAAGGCATCACGCGCCTGTCGCGCGACAAGATCCTCAAGCACCTCACCGAGGACGAGCCCAAGCTCGACTACGGCGGAGTCGCCTATCGTATCCAGCACTTGGGTAGCCTCGTCGGCGCCGCGCCCTCGGCGCTGCCCGAGGAAGAGAACGCGGTCTCTCTCGTGCTGATTCGCGCCGGCGATAGCTCGACTGCGCTGCTCATGGATTCGCTCGAAGGCAGCCGCGAGATCGTCGTCAAGACGCTCGGGCCGCACATCGCCAGCGTGCCTGGCGTCACGGGCGCCACGATCTTGGGCGATGGCCGCGTCATCATGATTCTCGACCCCGGTACGCTCGTGCGCGCGCATCGGTCGGCCGAGATCGCGCACCCTGCGCCGCAACCCGTAGCGAAGGCGCCGCTCGCGGCGCTCGTCGTTGACGACTCGATCACGATGCGGCGTGTGACTCAGCGCTTGCTCGAGCGGCGCGGTGTCAAGGTCTACACGGCGCGCGACGGGCTCGACGCGATCACGGTGCTACAGGAGCACCCCGTCGACATCATCCTGCTCGACATCGAGATGCCGCGCATGGACGGTTACCAACTCGCGAGCCACGTACGCAACGACGCGAGGTTCAAGCAGCTGCCGATCATCATGATCACGTCGCGCTCGGGAGAGAAGCACCGCGCCAAGGCCATCGAGCTCGGCGTCAACGACTACTTGAGCAAACCCTACCAGGAGAGTCAGCTCATCACCGCGATCGAAGCGCTGGTCGGCAGGGGGCTGTAACGCATGGACGCAGGCCAGAAAGAGCTCTATAGCTTGCTGATTCCGCTGCGCCACGAGCGCTTGCTCGTGCCGCGCATGTGCGTGGCGGAAGTCATCGCCTTCGCGGATGCGGCGCGCAGCCGCGACGGCGCCGCGCCCGAATGGTACTTGGGCTCGATCGAGTGGAACAACCGCCGCGTGCCGGTGGTGTCGTTCGACGGCGCCGCGCCCGACGAACGCCGCGCGAAGCGCAATCGCACGCGCGTCGTGGTGTTTCACGCCGTCACTCAGGACTTGAAGGGTGGGTACTACGGGATTCTGACGCAGGGCTTCCCGCAGCTCGTGCGCGTGAACCCCGACGTGCTCGGGCTCGAGACGGAGCAGCCGTTACCCGCAGGCGTGCCCGCGTTGTGCCGCGCGCGCATGATCCACGAATACCCGCTGATCCCCGACGTCGAGCGCATCGAGCGCATGATCGCGGATCTGCCGACCGCGGCCTGACGCCGTCGCGCGGTGAGAAAACCTAGTTGTCGCCCCAGAGCGATTGCGCGACTGCGCATGCAGCTAGCGCTGCGGTCTCCGCGCGCAATATCCGCCGGCCGAGTGCGACGCGCGTGAACTGTGCGGCGTCGAGGCGGCGCCAATCCGAAGTGCCGAACCCGCCCTCGGGGCCGACGGCGATGACGAGCCCGGCCGTGGGCGCCGCTTGCTCGTCGAGTGCGTGATCGGCCGCAGGGTCGAGCGCGAAACGAGCACCCCCGGCCGGCAGCGCGGCAAGCGCTTCGGCGAGCGGCAACGGCGCAGCAATCGTCGGTGGGCGGTGCCGCCCGCACTGTTCGCAGGCGCCGCGCGCGATCTTGCGCCAGTGGTCGAGGCGCCGCTCGCTGCGCTCGGCATCGAGCCGCACCACGCTGAATTCCGTCAAAGCCGGAGTGAACGCGCGCACGCCGAGCTCCGTGGCCTTCTGCACGATGAGATCCATGGCGTCGGATTTCGGCAATGCCTGGAGCAGCGTGAGGTCGAGCGGCGACTCGGTCAACGGCACCTGCGCTGCGCGCAACTCGAGCACGGCGCCGCGGCGTTGCAACGAACCGATCGTGGCGATGCGCTCCACGCCGCGGCCGTTGAATGCCACGAGCTCGTCGCCGCGCGCAAGACGTAGCACGTGGCCGAGATAGTGCGACTCGCGCTCGTCGAGCGTCACGCTGTTCCCGTCGAGCTCGCGCTCGACGAATAGCCGTGGCATGCGGTGGCTGACGAGTCCCATGGATAAGACCTCCCGCACACCGCCTCGCTCAAGACTCGGTATAGTGGCTGCACGGACACGCAGCCCACTCTAACAATTGCTCGAACCAAAGTGATCATCGATGCGGCGAGCGGATGGATCGAGGGCGTCCGCCGCGTCGTTTCGCCGAACTGCGACGATCGCCCTCCCGGCACCGAGCTCAGCCTCATCGTCGTACACGGCATCAGCCTGCCGCCCGGCCAGTTCGGCAACGGCTGGATCGATCGGTTTTTCTGCAACGACCTACCTGCAGCGGCCGACCCTTTTTTCGCGACGGTCGCCCACCTCGCCGTGTCGGCGCATGTCCTCATTGCGCGCGACGGCACGCTGACGCAGTACGTGCCGTTCTCGCGGCGTGCCTGGCACGCGGGCAGGTCCAACTATTGCGGGCGCGAGGGCTGCAACGATTTCTCGGTGGGCATCGAGCTCGAAGGCACGGACGAGCTGCCGTACGCGGCGCCGCAGTACCTCGCGCTCGCGGTGCTCGTCGCCACGTTGCGCCGCACCTACGCTTCGCTGCGGAGCGCCGCGGTCGTCGGGCACAGCGACATCGCACCGGGCCGCAAGACCGATCCCGGCCCGGCCTTCGACTGGCGAAAGCTCGAGCGGCTGCTCGAGCAGTCGAGCGCTACTTAGGCTCGCGCTGCCAGAGCACCTCTTCGCCGCCGCTTAGGCGCGCGAGGCGGCGCGCCATCACGAACAGCAGGTCCGAGAGACGGTTCAAGTAACGCAAGAGCTCGGCGTTGACGCTCGCAATTTTCGCGACGGCAAAGGCGCGTCGCTCGGCGCGGCGGCAAATCGTGCGGGCGACGTGGCAGATGGCCGCCGCACGGTTGCCGCCGGGCAGCACGAACTCTTTGAGCGGCGGCAACTCGTCGTTGAGCGCGTCGAGCTCGCGCTCGAGACGGGTCACGTGCTCGGCGGAGATCTGCCGGTAACCCGGCAACGACAGCTCGGCCCCGAGCTCGAAGAGCTCGTGCTGAATGCGCGTGAGCGACGCGCGAATCGCGATCGGAAGGTCAGGCTCCGCGAGCAACAGCCCCAACGCGCTGTTCGTTTCGTCGACGGTGCCGAACGCCTCCACGCGGTCGTCGCATTTGTCGACGCGCTCGCCGTTCGCGAGACCTGTCGTGCCGTCGTCGCCGGTGCGGGTATAGATCTTGCTGAGCCGATGCCCCATAGCCCTCGACCCCTTCGCTCACTTAGGTTGGCCGACCGGCTTATGGTGTCACGGCTTGCCGGGGCTCTTCCAACCGATCTCGAGAGCGGTGGTGGGGCCGATCACGACGTCGCGAAGGCTGGCGGGCATCTCGGCGCGCTGCTCGTCGATGGGTATGCGGCCGGCCATGAGCTCGGCCTTCGCTTGCGGCAGTAGTGGTCGAGCGTCGGGTGCGGCATAGCCCAAGGGGAAGATCGGGGCGTTCGTTGCGGGCGCGTATTTGTCCGTCGCGCCCAGGGTATGCAGGAGCTCGTGCGCGAGCACGATCTGGTTGGTGGCTCGGGCGTCGCGTGCGGCGAACAGATTGGCCACGGCGATGAGCCCTTTCTTGAGCGCCGTCGAGCCATCGAGCGCCACGCCCGCCGAAGGCATGTGAAACACCGCGAACACGAGCACGTCGCCGCTCGGCCCGTCTGCCTGCCAGCGAAGCCGGGCCGCGAGCCAGCGCATGCGAAGGCTCCACCAGAGTACGCCGAGGGCGCCGACGTCTCGGCTCAAGGTGGGCAGCGGCGCGCGATGCTCGCCGACGAGTCGCACGCGGAAGGGCTGCTCGAGCGTGACACCGTAACGGCCAGCCTCGCGCGCGAGGAACGGCTGGACGTCCTTGAACTCCGTGGGATCGAGGTTGTCGAGGTAGCGGCGCGTGGTCTCGTTGCTGTCGCCGGCGACCACGTAGACGTCGACCCACAGCGGCTCGTCCCAATCCTTCGAGCGCTGTCCGGCGAAAAATTGTGCGACCGCCACGAACAGCAGGACATAGAGCAAGAAGGCGATGCGGATGCGCTTGAACACAACGTGCTTCTCGTGGTCCGAGCTGCCAGTGGACCACGATGCGTCCCCACTCAAGCGGGCTTCGGTCACGAATCGCCGTTTTCGCGGACCCCAAAAAGAAAAAACCCGGCGGTGGGAACGCCGGGTCAGATTTTTTTGTTATCGGAGTTTACGGTTTCAAGTATGCGGCCTGGCTGTTGCCCATTGCGCTCGCGAGGAGCACTGAGCGGCTTGTTGTTATTGTCCAGCCAATTTTTTTTCTTGTTCTTCTACTTTCTTGTTCTTCTCTATGGTTTTCAAATTTAACAGAACCCTTTGCGAATTCGCATCGTTTTCTGTCAGTTTGCGCACTCACTAGTCCCTGGGTCGGGACGCCTAAATGAAGCAAGACACATGCCATGGAGCGAAAGGGTAGTAAAAACAGCCAGCTAAGGAAGTGGGTTAGCCCGTTACCTGAAAAACGAGGGCGCACGTGTAAAACCGCCCGACAGCCCGGTTAGTCAGTGATATTCGCGTCGGCAGTGAGTAGAGCTCGCTAACCGCCTGTTTCTCAAGGGCGCGCGATTTTGGGCGTCTCGAGAGACCCCGCGAGTGCTCCTGCGGCCTCAACGTAAAGGCGGCTGACATTCAGGGCGACGCGAGCAGCGTCGAGCGGTCGTGCCAGATGCCGCCTTTCGCTATGGCCACGATGCCGAGCGTGGCCACGATGTCAGCCAGCGGGTCGCCGTCGAGCACCACGAAGTCGGCGAGCTTACCTTCCTCGAGCGTGCCGAGCTCGCTCTCGAGCCCGAGCGCCAACGCGCCCTCGATCGTGGCCATGCGCAGGATCTGGTCGTTGGCGATACCGGCGTCCGCGAGCAGGGCTAGCTCGAGGTGCACGCCGAGGCCGTAGGGCACGGCCGGCGCATCGGAGCCGATCGCGACGCGGCCGCCGGCTCGGACCAATCGGGCGATCGTCTGCTCGAGAGGTGGCAGGGCCTCCGCGAGCCCGTCCGGTCGCTCCCAGCTTGCCCGCTCGAAGCTCGTGAACAAGGCCCGATACGCGGCGTCTTGAACCGGGCGGGGGCCGTGGGCGACGCCCGCGAGCGCGGCCAGGCCGGTCACGAGAGTCGTGCCCGAAGTGACGAAGCGGCTGAACCCGTCCTGGTACACCGTGAGCCCCGGCGAGAGCTCGAGCTCGTTGCCAGAGCCCAAGACATCGGAATGAAGGCGCGCGGGGTAGTCGAGCCGCGGCACGCCGATCCGTACGGCTTGGTCTCGCAAGCTGTGGGCGAAGCCGTTGGCAATGCCGCGGTAAGGGCGGATCGGTGCGGGCGTTCCCGCTAGCGGCGCTACGTTGCCCGTAGCGGTGACGACGAGTCGCGGCCCCGGGGTACGGCCGCTGGCCCATGCCTCGGCCCGCTCGAGGCTCTCGCTCGGGCGCGACGTGATCTCTCGGACCGTCGTCACGCCGTAGGCCAGCAACGCGCGGCCGAGCCGCTCGCCGACGAGCGAGCTCAAGTGCGCATGCACGTCGACGAGCCCCGGGATCACCGTGGCCTCGCGCGCGTCGATCACGGGCCCCGGCGGCGGCAGCGCGCCGCGGCTCACGACGGCGGCGATGCGGCCGTCGTGCACGTGCAGGTCGACATGCCGGCGATAGGTCGCGCGAGTGCCGTCGAACAACCGGCCGATCTCGACGACGTACGCCGGTGGGGCTGCCGGCGGAGCCCAGCGCACTGCGGCGGCCGGCGACGGAGGAGTGGTCTCTTCGGGAGTGGCGGAGCTGGCGGCCGCAGTGTCGAGCGAGAGGGTCGCGTCGCCGTCGTGCAGCGTGGCTGCTCGCGCGCGGAGCTCGAGGGCGCGGCCGTCCTCCGACCAACCGAGCACTTCGCCGTCGACGACGCCCGTGGCCCTCGTGACCTCGTTGCCGCTTCGCAGGTCGAGCACCTCGAGCGTCGTGGCCGCCCACGGCTCCAGGCTCGCGGTCGCGAGGTACGCGAGGCGCCTGCCGTCGGGCCGGACGGCGGGCCGGTGCGGCCGTAAGGCGCCGAACGTGAGCTGCGTGAAGCGGCGATCGCGCAACGCGAGTCGCCAGAGCTCGAACTGCCCCGTGCGCTCGCTGGCGAACACGATCGACTCGCCGTCGGGCCAGAAAACCGGGTCGAGGTCGATGAACACGTCATCGGTCAACCGCTCTGCCGTGCCGCGCTCGAAAAGCCAGACGTCGCCGAGCGCCGTGAAGACGGCGCGCCGGCCGTCGGGCGAGCGTGCGAGCGCGTTGACGCCCAGCGCAGGCCGTTCGCCGCTGTCGTCGAACGACTCGAGATCCGTGGGCGCCGCGTTGACCTCGATGGCCGAGGCGGCGAAGAGATGAATCGGCTCGCGCGTCGGCGTCGCGATGCCGCGGCGCCAGAGCTGACCGTCGGCCGCGTAGATGAGCTCGGCGCCGGACACCCACGCGGGCCGTGACGCGAACAGGTCCTCGGCGCCGCTGAGCGCTTTGAGCACGCGCGGCTCGGCGAGCAACAGCATGCGCAGCTGGCTCGATACGGCCGAGTCCTCTTCCCCGAACACGAGCACGCCGCCGCCGGGGCGCCACGACGGTGGCGAGAGGCGCCGCGTGCTCGTGTGCACGGTCGTCGTTGCGCCGCCGCTCGTTCGCACGTTGAGCCACCACGCGTTGCCGTCCGAAAGGAGATAGGCGAGAAGCCCGTGCTCGGAGAATGTCGGGAACGACGCCGTCTCGGTCTCGCGCGTGAGCTCGGTCTCGACTCTGTCGTCGAGCGCCATCGACCAGAGCGTATGACGACCCGAGCGGTTGGACGCGAACACGACCGAGCGCCCGTCGGGCGCGAACTCGGGCTCGCGCTCGTCGTAGGGCGACGTCGCGAGCGCTTCTTGCTCGCCGCTGGCGAGGTCGAGCAGCCAGACGTCCCACTGGCCGTTGCTGAGGCGTTGGTAGACGACGCGTGTGCCGTCGGGGCTGAAGCGCGGTTGCCGGGCCTGCTCGCCGGGCGGCGTGACGGGCATGGCTCCGCCACCGGCTGCGGGCAGCGTCCAGAGCTGGCCCATGAGGTCGACGACGAGCGTGCGGCCGTCGGGCGAGAGCGCGACGGCGAGGTTCGTGCCCTGTCGAATGTCCGCGATACGCTCTTCGCCGGCGGCGCCGAGGGCGGCCAGCGAGCAAGCGATCGCGGCGACACGTTTCATCAGCGGGCCTCGGCTTCGACGTCGAGCTCGGTGAGCTCGCCGTCTTCGGCGCGATAGCGGAAGACGATCGGCCGGCAGCACACGGAGCAATCCTCGACCTGCTGCTGCGACTCGACCGAGAGATCGAGCGCGATCTCGATTGCCTCCCAGCAGTACGGGCAAGTGATCGTCGCGAGATGAATCAAGCGTCGCCCATGTCGCTCTAGGGTTGGAGACGCTGCGTGAGCCAGTGGCCGGCGTCGAAGCTGTGCTCGTCGCGCCGCGTAAGACGGCGCTCGTAACGCAGGCGCTCGTGAAAACGATCTTGGCCCTCGACCCAGAGCTCGACGGCCTCGAACCAGACGCGATAGCCGCCCCAGAAATCGGGCCGCGGCAAGCGCTGCGCCGCACCCGCGGCGGCGACCCCGCGCTCGGCAGCGATCGTCGCGGCGCGGCGCTCGAGCTCGGTGGGATCGTCTAGCGGCCGGCTCTGCTCGCTGCTCCAGGCGTTGAGCTGGCTGCGCCACGGCCGAGTCGCGAAGTAGGCGTCGCTTTCGGCCGGCGGCGAGCGCACGACCACGCCTTCGAACCGGATCTGCCGGCCGAGCTCGTGCCAGTACAGCACGGCGGCTGCGCGCCGCGTGGCCGAGAGGTCGGCGGCCTTGCGCGAGCCGTAGTGGGTATAGAAAACGCCATAACCCGCCGGCGCAAGCTCCTTGAGCAGCACCATACGCACCGACGGCCTGCCCGTTGTGTCCGCCGTCGCGAGCGCGACGGCATTGGCGTTGCGCCTGCCGAGCGCTGCGGCCGCGGCGAGCCACTGCGCCGCCGTCGGCACGGGATCGTCGGGCGGCGATGTGAGCAACGGCGGCATGTTGGGAGAGCTCAGCGCAACGCCGCCGCATGAAAGCGCAGATGCTCGGCGATGAACGTGCTGACGAAGTAATAGCCGTGGTCGTAGCCCGCGCGCTCGCGGTACGTCAGGCGTTGGCCCGACTCCTGGCACGCCTGCTCGAGCTCATCGGGACGCAGCTGCTCGAGATAGGGATCGGCCATGCCTTGATCGACGAGCAGCTCGTGTTGGCTCGGACGCCGGCGAATCACGGTGGCGGCATCGTAAGCGAGCCAGGCTTCGCGATCCGGGCCGAGATAAGTCGTCAGCGCGTGCTGCCCCCAGCCCGACAACCTCGCGGCCGCGATCGGTGCGAACGCCGACACGGAGCGATAGCTGGCCGGGTTACCGACACCGATGATGAGCGCGCCGTGCCCGCCCATCGAGTGGCCGCTGATCGATTTGCGAGCGGGATCGACGGGCAGATTGGCGTTGACGACGGCGGGCAGCTCGTCGCGGATGTAGTCGTACATGCGATAGTGCGCGGCCCATGGGGCTTCTGTCGCATTGACGTAGAACCCGGCGCCCGTGCCCACATCCATTTGCGCGTCTTCGCCGGGGATATCGACGCCTCGCGGGCTCGTGTCCGGGATGATCAGGGCCAAGCCGAGCTCGGCGGCATAGCGCTGCGCTCCCGCTTTGACGCTGAAGTTCTCCTCGGTGCACGTGAGCCCCGAGAGCCAGTAGAGGGCCGGCACGGCTTGTCGTTCCGCCTGCGCCGGCAAGAACACGGCGAAACGCATCGTACAGGCGCAGGCTTGGGACACGTGCTTGTAGACGATCTGGCGGCCCTCGAAGCAGCGCGACTCGCTGACTCTTTCGATGGAAGGCTTGGTCATTGCTCGATCCTTTTGGTCGCACTCTTTCTGGCGATCTTGCGCCTCGACCCCTCGCGAGGTTACAACCCGCCCTCACGAGGTAGGCATGGCACTCGAAGAATTACGTAAACGTCTGTCGGAAGTCGACCGCGACCTCATTGGTCTCGTGGCTGCCAGGCAGAAAATCGTCGCCGAGATCGGCGCCCACAAGATCCAGAACTCCGTGCCGACGCGAGATTATGAGCGCGAGCGCGAAGTGTTGAAAGGCGCCCACGAGCGCGCGCGGGCACTCGGTCTCGAGCCGGAGCTCGCGGGTGAGATCATGGAGATTCTGATTCGCGCGTCGCTGACTCACCAGGAGCAGACGCGTGTCGCGGCGCACACGAAGGGCGCCGGCAAGCGCGTTTTGATCATCGGTGGCGCCGGTAAGATGGGCGCGTGGTTTGCGCATTTCTTGAGCTCGCAGGGCTTCGCCATCGAGATCTCGGATCCGAGCCCCGTGCAAACGCCGTTTCCGCGCGTCGCCGATTGGCGCGAGCATCGCCTCGACCACGATCTCATCATCGTCGCGACGCCCATGAAAGTGGCGGGCGAGGTCCTCACGGAGCTCGCGACGCGGCGGCCGCGCGGCGTCGTCATCGACATCGGCTCGCTCAAGAGTCCGCTACGGGGTGGGCTCGAGCGCCTCGCCGCAGCGGGCTGCAAGGTGACGTCGATACATCCGATGTTCGGTCCCGACACACAGCTCCTATCGGGCCGGCACATCGTGTTCTGCGACGTTGGCGTCCCCGAGGCCACGCGCGAGGCTCGCGCCCTGTTCGCCTCGACGATGGCCGAGCAGACGGAAATGAGCGTCGACGATCACGATCGGCTCATGGCGTATGTGCTCGGTCTATCGCACGCCTTGAATCTCGCATTCTTCACTGCCCTCGCCGAGAGCGGCGAGCTCGTGCCGCGGCTGCAGCGCATGTCGAGCACCACGTTCGATGCCCAATTGCGTGTGGCAACCCTCGTGGCGGGTGACAACCCACACCTATATTTCGATATCCAGACGCTCAACGACTTCGGAACCGCTGCGCTGCAGGGGCTGCGCGCAGCGACCGAGCGCATTGAGCGGCTCGTCGAGAACCGCGACGAGGCGGGTTTCGTCGAGCTCATGGCGGCCGGCCGCCGCTATCTCGAGAAACGCAACTAGGGACGGCCATCTTAGGGAGGCACCGTGGAAAGGGACGACCACGAGCACAAGCAGCTACGCCGCCGGCTGGCTGCACTGACTGAAGAGGCGCGTCGCAACGACGAAGCTTGGCGGCGCGCGCAGTCGCGCGAGATGGCGCTGCTCGAGGCCGAGAGTCTCGGCGCGTTGCTCGAGCGCATGACACAGGGGTTGCGCGAGAGCTATCGTCTCGACACCGTCACGTTGGTGCTCGCGGATCCCGACCACGACATTCGACAGCTGCTCGTGACGCAGGGGTTGCCGCCTACCGAGCTCACAGGAGTCTCGTTCGTCGAGTCGCTGCACGGACTCGCCCCCGGCATCGCGGCCGGGCGCCGGCCTTGGCTCGGCGCCTATGACCGCGCGGATCACGCACTGCTGCTGCCGTCGGTCGCGCTCAGCAGCGTCGCGTTGCTGCCGCTCGCTCGTCAGGGCCGGCTCATCGGTGCCTTGAGCTTCGGCAGTCGCGAGCCGCGGCGCTTCCAAACCGGGCTCGGCACCGAATTCCTCGAGCACTTGGCCGTCATCGCCGCGTTCGCGCTGGAGAGCGCAGTCAACCGCGCGCGTCTGTTCCGTAGCGGCTATACGGACGCGTTGACAGGTTGGCACAACCGCCGCTATCTCGAGACGCGGCTCGGCGAGGAGATGGCGCGCTGCCGCCGCGAGCGGTCGCCGTTGACGTGTCTCATCATCGACGTCGATCACTTCAAGTCGGTCAACGATCGCTTCGGTCACCTCGCCGGTGACGAGGTGCTGCGCCAACTCGCGCAGTGCATCGGCGCGGAGGTGCGCGGCAGCGACGTGTCGGCTCGCTATGGCGGCGAGGAATTCGTCGTGCTCCTCCCGCGGACGGGAATCGAGGCGGGGTTCTTGCTCGCGGAGCGCATCCGCGCGTCCGTGGCGGCGGAGCCCATCCAGCTGCCCGACAACGGCGTGTGGGTGCCGATGACCGTGTCCATCGGGGCGGCCGAGCACCGCGGGGGCGAGGGCGAGGAGGATCTCAAGGTCGCGGCCCAGCGGTTGGTCGCGCGGGCCGACGTAGCCTTGTACGAGGCCAAGGCCCGCGGGCGCAATGCGGTGGGTCGGGCCGTAAACAGCTAACCGAGTCACAGCTTCGCATCGTGCTTTTTGGCACCCATGCCCCGATATGAAAGAATCGGGCAAAGCATGGACTTCATCGACGAGCAGGGGTTTCGCGCCAACGTCGGCATCATCCTGACCGACGGCGGCGGCCGTGTGCTCATCGCCGGCCGGCGGGGCCGCGGCGGCTGGCAGTTTCCGCAGGGCGGCATCCAGGCCGAGGAGAGCACCGAGGCCGCGATGTTCCGCGAGCTGCACGAGGAAGTCGGGCTGGCGCCGAGCGACGTCGAGCTCGTCGGCTCGACGGAAGGCTGGCTCAAGTATCGGCTGCCCGATCGCTACATCCGGCACGAGCAAAGGCCCCTGTGCATTGGCCAAAAGCAACGGTGGTTCTTATTGGAGCTTCGGACCGGCGCTGAGCAAGTGCGCTTCGATCTCGGACCCGAGCCCGAGTTCGACCGCTGCCGCTGGGTCGATTACTGGCGGCCGGTGAAAGAAGTGGTGTACTTCAAGCGACCGGTCTACGTGCGCGCGCTGCAGGAGCTCGCGCCGCTGGCGTTTCCGCACGACGGCCCGCCGCCGCCGCCGACCTGGTGGCCGCGTCGCTGGCAACGCGCGCTGCACGAGCCCGAGCTCGCATGACGAAGGGCCGCAGCAAGCCGATCGCGATCGTGGTGCTCGCGGCCCTCGTGGCCGCTGCTTCCTTGTATCTTGCGTTCGAGCTCGGCCGTTACCAAAGCGGGTACTCGATCCTCGATCAGCGTCGCGAGCGCACCGCGTCGGTCGAACGACTTGCCGCGGAGCAAGCGGCGAGCGACGAGTTGCGCCGTCAGCTCGCCATCGTCGAGACCGGGAGCGACATCGACGCCGAAACTTACGCGCAGGTCAAGGCGACGCTCAGCGAGCTGCAAGCCAAGATCCAGGCTCAAGAAGAGGAGCTCGTCTTCTTTCGCGGCATCGTCTCGCCGCAAGACCGAGTAGCCGGCCTGCGCATCCAGAGCCTCGAGGTCTTGCCCAGCGACGGCGAGGGCCGTTATCTATTGCGCTTGCTGCTCGTTCAGGCGATCGTGCACAGTCGCAGCGTCTCGGGCACCGTGAAACTGCAACTGGAGGGGGTCCAGGACGGTCAAACCGCCTCGTTCGACGTCGCGGAGCTCGTTGCGGCGGGGGTGCCCTATGATATGGCCTACGAATTCCGCTATTTTCAGGGGCTCGAGGCTGACCTAACGTTGCCCTCAGGCTTCGAGCCGCAGCGCGTGACGGTTGAGATCTGGCCGAACGAGGCGCGGGCGGAACGCATCAACCAAACGTTCGACTGGCCTTCGGAGTAAGCATGCTAGGCAAGAAATCGCGCGGTCAGGCAGCTATCGGGACATTGGTCGGCGCCGAGACGCGCGTGCACGGCGACATCGAGTTTACGGGCGGGTTTCACGTCGACGGCTACGTCAAGGGCAATGTCAAGTCGACGAAGGACGACAAGTCCGTGCTCAGCATCAGCGAGCGCGGCTGTATCGAGGGCTCGGTCGTCGTGGCGCACGTGGTGTTGAACGGCACCGTCAAAGGTGACGTGCGCGCTACACAGCGAGTCGAGCTCGGACCGAAGGCCCGCGTCATCGGCAACGTGCAGTACAAGCTCATCGAGATGTCGATCGGCGCGGAGGTCAACGGCAAGCTGATCCATGAGAGCGAGAATGCCGGCGCGGCCAAGAACGCCGCGCGGCCGCAGGTGGATACGACGCGGCCCATCGGCGCAGGAGAACAGTCATGACGGAAACGCAGGAAGCACCGCCGCTCAATTTCACCGACGCTGCGGCCTCGAAGGTCGGGCAGCTCATCGCGCAAGAAGGCAACGCCTCTTTGAAGCTGCGCGTCTACGTGCAGGGCGGCGGCTGCTCGGGCTTTCAGTACGGGTTTACGTTCGACGAGGAAATCCAGGAAGGCGACACGGAAATCGAGAACGGTGGCGTCACGTTGCTCGTCGATCCGCTCAGCGTGCAATACCTCATGGGCGCGGAGATCGACTACCGCGAGGATCTCTCGGGCGCGCAGTTCGTCATTCGCAATCCCAACGCCACGACGACCTGCGGCTGCGGCTCGTCGTTCTCGGTGTAGACCGCTCGACTACCGGCCTCGATGCCGCCCGCTGCCAAAGAGCTCGGCCGCGACGATCCGGCCGAGGTCATGGCCGCGGTCGACTTGGGCTCGAACAGCTTCCACATGGTCGTCGCGCGCAACCAGCACGGCGAACCGTCAATCGTCGACCGCCTCCGCGAGATGGTGCGCCTCGCCTCGGGGCTCGATGGCGACAAGATGCTCGACGAGGCGAGCCAAGAGCGTGCGCTAGCCTGCCTGCACCGCTTCGGCCAGCGTTTGCGCGACATGCGCGCGCATCAGGTGCGAATCGTCGGGACGAACACGTTGCGTAAAGCGCGCAATGGAGCCGCCTTCCTGGCCAAGGCCGAAGAGGCGCTCGGGCACCCCGTCGAAGTGATCTCTGGCATCGAGGAGGCGCGCCTCATCTATCTCGGCGTTTCGCATCACACCGAGTCGACCGGCGGCGCGAACCTCGTCATCGACATCGGCGGCGGCAGCACGGAGCTCATCATCGGCGAGGGCTACGAGCCGCAGCATCTCGAAAGCCTCTACGTCGGCTGCGTCGGCATCAGTCGAGCGCACTTCGACGACGGCAAGCTCAGCGCCAAGCGCTTCGACCGCGCGCGGCTCGCCGTGCGGCTCGAGCTGCGGCCCGTGGCGGCGACGTTTCGGCGCAGAGGCTGGAAACGTGCGATCGGCTCATCGGGCACGATCCGCGCGGCGGCCGACGTCGCGCGCGAGCTCGGCTTGGCCGATAGGGGTGTGACCGCGACCGCCGTCGAAGCCATCATCGAGGAGCTCATCAAGGCGCGACGCAGCGACGAGCTCCGTCTGCCGGGGCTCGGTGCCGAGCGCGCTCCGGTTTTCGCCGGCGGCGTGGCGATCCTCGCCGAGGTCATGAGCATGCTGCGCATCGAGCATCTCGACATCAGCAACGGGGCTCTGCGCGAGGGGCTGCTCTACGACATGCTTGGGCGCTTGCACGACGAGGATGCGCGCGAGCGCTCGATTCGCGCGATGCAGCGCCGCTATCACGTCGACCTGGAGCAAGCCGCGCGCGTGGAGTCGACGGCAGCGGTGTTGCTCGAGCAGGTGGCGCGCTCTTGGCAGCTCTCGGGAGCGTTGTTTCGGCAATTGCTCGTGTGGGCCGCGTGCTTGCACGAGGTGGGCCTCGACATCGCCCACGCGCGCTACCACCACCATGGCGGTTACGTTGTCGCCAACTCCGACCTACCGGGGTTCGCGCAGCTCGAGCAGAAGATGCTCGCAAGCCTCGTGACGCTGCACCGCCGCAAGCTCGATGACCCGTTTCTCGACGAGTTGCCGGGCACGTGGCGCGCGCCCGCGTTCAAGCTCATCGTGCTGTTGCGCTTGGCCGTGTTGCTCAACAGAAGCCGCAGTCCATCGGATCTGCCGACGATCGGGCTCGTGCCCGGCAAAGACTCCCTCGAGCTACGATTCCCCGCGGGTTGGCTCGACGCCAACCCGCTGACGGCCGCCGATCTGGCTCAGGAAACGGAGTGGCTCGCGTCGCGCGGGTTCGAGCTCAAGATCTGAATCGCGGCGGAGATCAGGACGCCTCGGCGAGCTGGCGCAGCAGCTTGAGCTGCGCGGGCGTTGCGGCTGCGTCGCCTGCCGGGCGCAGCTGCTCGTATTGGCCGTCTTTGTGCAGCTCCCACGCTTGCTCGTTGTCGGCGAGGTAGGCGTCGAGATCCGCCATCACTCGGGCTTTGTGTCCGGCGTCGAGAATCGGAAACATGAGCTCGATGCGGCGGAAGAAATTGCGCTCCATCCAGTCGGCGCTCGCGCAGTAGAGCTCCTCGTCGCCGCCGTTGTGGAAGTAGTAGACACGGCTGTGCTCGAGGAAACGGCCTACGATCGAGCGCACGCGAATGTTGTCCGACACACCAGGGATTCCTGGTCGTAGGCAACAGATGCCGCGCACGATCAGATCGACGTACACGCCCGCGCCCGAGGCTTCGTAGAGCGCGCGGATGACCTCGGGCTCCACGAGCGCGTTGAGCTTGGCAATGATGTGACCCGTGCCGCCGTTGCTCGCGATGCGTGTCTCGCGGCGGATGAGCCCGAGCAAGCGCTCATGCAGATTGAACGGCGACTGCGACAGCCACGTCAGGTCCGACGTCCGCATGAGGCTCGTGAGCTGCATGAAGACTTGGTGCACGTCCTCGCCTAAGGCAACGTTCGCCGACAGTAGGCCGTAGTCCGTGTAGGCGCGCGCCGTGCGCGGATGATAGTTGCCTGTGCCGAGGTGAACGTAACGTCGGAGCTTGCCGTGCTCGCGCCTCACGACGAGCGCCATCTTGCAGTGAGTCTTGTAGCCGACTACGCCGTAGACCACGTGGGCGCCCGCCTCTTGAAGCTTGCTCGCGAGCTCGATGTTGGCAGCCTCGTCGAAGCGCGCGCGCAGCTCGATGAGCACCGTGACTTCCTTGCCGGCCTTGGCCGCCGACACCAGGCTCTCCACGAGTGGCGAATCGGGCGTCGTGCGGTAGAGCGTCTGCTTGATGGCCAGCACGTCGGGATCGGTGGCCGCGCGATAGATGAAATCGACCACGGGTGCAAACGACTCGAAGGGGTGGTGCAGCAAGATGTCCTGCTTGCCGATCGCTTCGAAAATATTCGTCTTGATGAGCGTCTTCGGCATGCCCGGCGTGAACGGCGGATATTTCAAGTCGGCCCGCTCGACGAGGTCGTAGACGGCGAGTAAGCGGTTCAAATTGACCGGGCCACGAACCTGATAGAGATCCGTACGCGTGAGCCTAAAGTGCTCGAGCAGATATGCCGAGAGCTCTTCGGGACAATCGTGCGCGATCTCGAGGCGCATCGCCGCACCGTAGCGGCTTTCGAACAACTCGCCTTCGAGTGCAGTCATGAGGTCGTCGACATCCTCGTCGTCGATGAACAAGTCGCTGTTGCGGGTCACTCGAAACTGATAACAGCCGTCGATTTCCATGCCGGCGAACAGCTGATCCACGAACGCGTGGATCACCGACGACAAGAACACGAAGTCGTTCTTGCCCGTTCCCTCGAGCGTCGTCGGCATAGTGATCAAGCGCGGCAGCGTGCGCGGCGCCTGCACGATAGCGCGATGGCAGGGGCGGCCGAACGCGTCGCGGCCATCGAGGCTCACGATGAAGTTCAGGCTCTTGTTGAGGATGCGCGGAAACGGTCGTGTCGGGTCGAGAGTGGTCGGGCTCAGCAGTGGCACGATCTCGGTGCGGAAATACTGCTCGAGCCACTGCCGTTGCGCCGGCGACCAGTCGTCGCGGCGCACGAAGTGGATGCCTGCGCTGCGCAGCTCCGGGATCAGCTCGTCATTGAGGACGCGATATTGCTCTCTGACGAGCGCGTTGGTCTCTTCCGTGACCGTGCGCAACACATCGGCGGAGCTCAGGTTGTCGGGACCCGCAGGCGCCGCGTTGACGGCCAAGCGGTGCTTCAATCCGGAAACTCTGATCTCGAAGAACTCGTCGAGGTTCGTGGACGAGATGCAGAGGAACTTGAGGCGCTCGAGCAGCGGCACGCGCGGGTCCATGGCTTGCTTCAGGACACGGACGTTGAACGCCAACTGCGACAGCTCGCGGTTGATGTAATAGTCGGCAAGTTTGAGATTCAGCGCGTCCATGGGGTCGGCGCGGGTTGACGACAGTCGATCGCCCCGAAGGACAGTATAGCTGGGGCATTCGACGGGAGTCGGTCTCCCGTCACAGTCGTCTAATCGGCGATTCCCGGTACCGCGGCTGCGATCGGGCCGATGATCGGCGGACCGACCTCGAGCGGCGTCTCCGTCATCGGCGCATAGCCATCGAGCTGCCGCCACAGAGGCTCGGTCGCGGCCAAGAACTCGGTTTGTAGCTCGGGCGGAACGGGATCCGCGGGCGGCAACGCCACCGTGCGCGGGTTGCGGTGTGCGCCGTTGACTCGATACTCGTAATGTAGGTGCGGACCCGTAGCGAGGCCGCTCTGGCCGACGTAACCGATAATGTCGCCCTGGTTCACGCGCGCGCCGGTCCGCGCGCTGCCGAAGCGCGAGAGGTGCCCGTAGAGCGTCGTAATGTTACCGCCGTGTTGCAGCACGATCGTGTTGCCGTAGCCGCCCTGCACGCCGCGGAACGATACCTTGCCGTCTCCCGTGGCGCGGATCGGCGAGCCCGACGGCGCCGCGTAGTCCACGCCGCGATGTGCGCGAATCGTGTTGAGAATCGGGTGTCGTCTTCGCAAGCTGAAGTTCGAGCTCACGCGCGCGTCGAGCGGTGCGCGCATGAACGCCTTGCGGACGCTGCGGCCCTCCGGCGTGAAGTAGCCCATGCGACCGTTGCCGTCCTCGAAGCGAGCCGCTCGAAAAGATTTGCCTTGGTTAGTGAACTCGGCGGCGACGATGTCGCCGTCGCGGAGCTTGACGCCGTCGCGCCAAAGCTCCTCATGAATGACCGTGAAGCTATCGCCTTCGCGGACGTCGAGTATGAAGTCGATGTCCCAGTCGAAGATGCCAGCCATCGACATCGTGGTTCTATCGGACAAGCCCGCCGCAGTGCCGGCCTCGAATAGCGAGGTGTCGATTGTCCCGTGTGCGCCGACGATGCGGACGTCAACCTCGCGTTCGATCGTGCTGGCTGCGAAGCCGGAATCGACGCGCGCGATGGATAACAGCTTGATCTCGTCGAGCTCGCGCCGCAGTGACAACACTCGACCGTCACGATGTGCGACCTCGAGACGGTCCCCGGGCCTCAAGATTTTGAGCGCAGCGCTCGCGTCGGGAAGCGCCACCATCGTTGCAAGGTCCGTGAGGCTCAGGCTGTTGCGCCGGAACAAGATTTCGAGCGTGTCGCCGCGCTTGACCAAGAGATCGAGCGTCGTGGCCGATGGCTCGGGCGGACTGACCGCGGTGAGCGCTTCGCCCGTGAGATCGCGCGAAGGTTCCAGACCGTCGATCGCCGTTTCCGTCGCGGCCGTCACGGCCACGACTTGCTCGACGGGTCGTTGCGCGGGTCTTACGGGGGCGCGTGGCTCACCGAGCATCAGCAGCGCGACGACTATCGGCGGCAGGCTCAGGCCGACGACAAACAACAGCCATCGCCCGGGGTTCGGGGACTTTACGACAAGGTCTTTGTAGTCGTGGCGAATGCCACCGGTACGTTGCTTCACCGCACAACCAGCCGCGAGGACGCTCGATACTGTAACAGGGACGCGGTCTGTGTGAACTCACGCCGCGCCGGGGCTTGTATCGAGCGTCTCAATGCTTATAATGCGCGCCCCTGCCTTTCCGATAGCTGTTCCTCGAGTTGAGGGTTGGAGAGCGGGCGGGACTTGGGCTAAACTTCCAGGTCTGCCTGCCGCTTCGGC
>DATFFV010000269.1:0-7634 GCA_035249885.1 Gammaproteobacteria bacterium
CAAAGTTTCAGGAGTGTGACGACTGCGTCGAACAGCGCGACGGTTGCGCGCTCGTGCGGCTCGCTATAGATTCCGCTCTAGAAGAACAAGCCTACCCATGCGCACTGAAACAGAATCGACGAATCCCGCGTCGCCGGCTCCGCGCAGCGACATGCTCGACGACGAGTCGCTGACCGACGTCATCGATCAACTGCGCCGCCGCGCGTTCAAGCGCGCGCTCGAGCGGCGCCCTGCGGACGCGTATCGGCACACGATCGAAGCGAGTCATCTCGTCCGCAGCAAGTCTTCGTAGAGGCCGAGCAACCGCGCGGCCATTTCCGTGCTCGACCAGCGCTGCGCGACGAAGTCGCGGCCCGCGCGTCGCAGCCGTGCGCGCAGCTCGGGCTCGCGCAGCACGCGAGTCACTGCCGACGCGAACGCTGCGACGTCTTCCTCGACGACGATGGCGCCCGCGGCTTCGTGCAGCACTTCCTTCGTGCCGAGCACGGCCGTCGATACCACGGGCACGCCGAGCGCCAGGCTCTCGAGCAACACGAGGCCCTGCGTCTCGGTGCGCGACGCGAACACGAACACGTCCGCGGCGCGGTAGCAGTCGAGCAGTGCGCCGCGCCGGTCGAGGTAGCCGACGAGCAGCACGTGGTCCGCGAGGCCCGCAACCGCAATGTCGCGCCGCAGGCCCGCGAGCGCCGGGCCCTCGCCGGCGATCACGAACAGCACGGTCGGCACGTCGCGGCGCACGGCGGCGAGCACTTCGAGCAGGAAGCCGATGTTCTTCTCGTGGGCGACGCGGCCCACGAGCAGCATCAATGGCCGGTCTGCGGCGATGCCGTGCCGCGCGCGAAATGCGGCGCCGTCGCCGCCCGTGAACTCGTCGAGGTCGAGGCCCGTGGGAATCGTTCGGATCGGGCGCGTGACGCCGTAGGCGGCGAGCACGTCGGCGAGCTGCCGCGACGGCGCGACGACGGCGTCGACGGCGTTGCACTGGAGCCGCGACACGCTGCGCGCGAAGGTGCGGGCCACTGCATCGGGCAGCAGCGGCAGGTAGTGATGCAGGTACTCCTCGAAGAACGTGTGATACGTCTCGACCGCGGGCACGCGGCGCTCGCGCGCGACCTTGAGCCCGAGCCAATGCGCGACGAACGGAGTGTGGATGTGCACGAGGTCGACGTCTTGCGCGAGCGTGCGGCAGGCCGCGAGCGCGATGCGCGGCTTGAGCATGCGGTCCTCGGGATCGAACACGAGATAGCGCGCGGGTTGGCGATGCACGCGCTCGTCGTCGGCCCACGGGTCTGGATACTGCGGCGCGACGAGCCAGGTCTCGCAGCCGCGCGCCTGAAGATCGCGGCGAAAGGTTTGAATCGACGTGGAGACGCCGTTGACGCGCGGGAAGTACACGTCGGAGACCATGAGCACGCGCATGCGGGCACACCTTGCCGGAGCCGCTCCAGTGTCGCGCGCTCGTGTTACGGGACGGTGACTGTGCGGTTAGGGTTTTCGCGAAAGTCTTTTATGTACAAAACGTTGACCGCCACGCTGCAACAATAACGTCAACTACCGCCGCTAACCTGTCGTCGACAAAGATGCAAGAGGGTCGACGACATGGACAGCACGGTCTTCAATACCATCTGGCTCTCCGACGTCCACTTGGGCTCGCGCGCCTGCCGCGTCGCGTTGCTGCTCGACTTTCTACGCCGCACGCGCTGCGAGACGCTCTACCTCGTCGGCGACATCGTCGACCTCGAGAGCCTGCGGCGGAGCTTCTTTTGGCCCACGACGCACACCGAAGTCCTGCGCGCGCTGCTCGAGAAGAGCCAGGAGGGCACGCGCGTCGTCTACATTCCCGGCAATCACGACGACGACCTGCGCGCGCTCATCGGCCTCGAGCTCGGCGGCATCGAGGTGCTCGGCCGCGCAATCCACACCACCTCTCGAGGTAAACGGCTGCTCGTGTTGCACGGCGACGAGTTCGACGGGGTCATCAAGCACGGCGTTGCGGCCGTTGCCGGTGCTGTCGCGTACCGGACCTTGCTCTGCCTGAACCGCTTCGTGCACTGGCTGCACGAGCTCACGAGGCGGCCGTACTGGTCGCTCGCGCAGCACGTGAAGAGCCGAGTGGGCAAGGCGCAGCGCTACATCGAGTCGTTCCAACACGCGTCGCTCAAGGCCGCTGCCGCGGCCGGCGTCGACGGCATCGTCTGCGGACACATCCACAAGGCGGATCTCCTCCTGCGCGACGGGCTCACGTACTGCAACGACGGCGACTGGGTCGAGAGCTGCACCGCGCTCGTCGAGCATCGAAGCGGCGAGCTCGCGCTCGTCACATGGCGCCCGCAAGTCGCCGTTGCTTCCATCGCTCCGCCGCTACGAGACGCTGCCTGACGATCATCGCTGCGGTGAACCGCATCGGTGTCGTCCACCAGCGGCTGCGGTCTCGGGTATCCGCGCCGAAGCGCGGCTTCAAGGATTTCATGATTCGACTCGGTGCTTAAACGAGGAGCTGCTGTGCGAGCGCCAGGCTCCCCGTGCCGAGAGCGACGCCGAGCGCGGCGCCCGCGGCGACGTCGGTGGGATAGTGCAGGCCGAGAATCACGCGCGACAGCGCGACGAGCAGCGTGAGCGCGGCCAACGGGGCCGTCCACTGGGGGAAGTAGCTCGCGAGCAGCACCGTGAACGACACGGCGTGCAGCGTGTGACCCGACGGGAAACTGTAGCGGTCGAGCGGCGCGCTCGCGCACTCGATCGCCGAGTGCGTGATGTAGGGGCGCTCGCGCACCGCGCGGTTCTTGATGAGCTTGTAGACGAGGAGGCCGGCCGCGCCCGTGAGCGCCATGTGCAGCGCCGCTCGGGCTCCGTCCAGGCCGTAAGCGACGGGCAGCGCGAGCAGCACGGCGTACCAGATCCAACCGTCGCCAAGCCAGCTCACGGTGCGAAAACAGTCGCGCACGAGGGAAAGCCGGCTCGATCGGTTGAGGTACCGGCAAAGCTTGAGCTCCGCTGCGTCGAAGCGCGCGAATGCCAAAGCCGCTCGCCGGTCCATGGTCGTCACCTCTTACTCCTCGTGACGGCGCGAGAATGGGCGCGGCGCATGAACTATCGATGGCGGTTCTATGAACTTTTTCTTTCAGGGTCATTTAGTTAACGAGAGTTTTGTCACGAAATCATAAGAATCGACGTCAACAATAGGCGCCCGTAGGGAATTACGGAGCCGGGCGCCATGAATCTCGCGATCGTGACCGACGCCTGGCGGCCCCAGGTCAACGGTGTCGTCACCACGCTGCGCCGCACGAGCGAGTGTCTCGAGGCCCTCGGGCACTGCGTCACGGTGCTGTCGCCCGACCGACACCGCACGATTCCGTGCCCCACCTATCCCGAGATCCGCTTGGCGCTCTGGCCGCAACGCAAGCTCGCGGCCGCGCTCGACGCATTTGCGCCCGACGCCATTCACGTCGCGACCGAGGGCCCGCTCGGCATGGCGGCCGCGCGCTACTGCCGCGCGCGGTCGCTCGAGTTCACGACGTCGTATCACACGCAGTTTCCGCAGTACGTGCGCAAGCGTGTCCCGATCCCCGAGAGCTGGACGTACGCGTGGCTGCGGCGCCATCACGGTCGGGCGCGGCGCACGCTCGTCGCGACGGAGCAGCAGCGCCGCGAGCTCGAGGCGCACGGCTTCGCGAACGTCGTGCTCTGGTCGCGCGGCGTGGACACTCACGTGTTCCGGCCGTCGGGCCGCGACTTTCTCGGCTTCGCGCGGCCGATCTTCCTTTACATGGGCCGCGTCGCGGTCGAGAAAAACCTCGACGCGTTTCTCGCGCTCGACTTACCGGGCACCAAGGTCGTCATCGGCGACGGACCCGATCGCGCGCTGCTCGAACGGCGTTACCCCGCGGCGCGATTCTTGGGCTACCGCTTCGGCGCCGAGCTCGCGCGTTGTCTATCGTCGGCCGACGCGTTCGTGTTCCCGAGCCGCACCGATACGTTCGGCCTCGTCATGCTCGAAGCCATGGCGTGCGGCACGCCGGTCGCCGCCTATCCCGTGACGGGGCCCATCGACGTCGTGAAGCCGGGCGTCACGGGCGTGCTCGACGAGGATCTCGGGGCCGCGGCGCGCGCGGCGCTCGCGCTCGATCGCGACGGCTGCCGCCGCGAGGCCGAGGGCTGGACGTGGGAGCGCGCGAGCGCGCAGTTCCTGTCGCACCTCGTGCCGGCGCACGACGAACGGAACGTCGCCGTCCCCGCGTCGTAACATCGCTGTCATCTGGCGCGGCGATAGTGCGGCGCAGGTCTCTCCCACAATCCGCGCCGAATGACGAGCAAAGCGCCGTACCGCGTTCTATTTCTCTGCACGGGCAACTCCGCGCGCAGCATCCTCGCCGAGCAGCTCATCAATCACTGGGGTAAGGGCCGGTTCCGGGGCTCGAGCGCCGGCAGCCACCCGAAAGGCCAAGTCCATCCGATTGCGCTCGCGCTGCTCGAGCACATGAAGCTGCCGACGGCGGGACTGCGCAGCAAGAGCTGGGAGGAGTTCGCGATCCCAAGCGCGCCCCCGCTCGATTTCGTGTTCACGGTGTGCGACAACGCGGCCGGCGAGGCGTGCCCCATCTGGCCCGGCCAACCGATGACGGCGCACTGGGGCGTGGCCGACCCCGCGGCCGTTCGGGGCCCCGAGACGCGACGCTGGCTCGCGTTCCGCCAGACGTTTCGCGAGCTCGAGAACCGCATCAAGATCTTCACGAGCCTGCCGCTGCGCTCGCTCGACCGCTTGAAGCTGCAAGAGCGGCTCGACGCGATCGGCAAAGTGCGCGTCGACGACCCGAAATAGCCGTCTTACGCCGCCCCGAGACCGAAATGTCACCGCGGCGTAACCCGCGCGCGACCGACAGGGCGCGGCCCAGTACATAACATGCGGTTCTCCACCCGCAGCGGGGGCCGGGGAACGCATGTCCATCACGCTCGAGCAGGTGTCGAAGGAGTACGAGGACTCCATCGTCGTCAACGACGTCACGGCCCAGATCGCCGAAGGCGAGCTGTTCGTGCTGCTCGGCCCGTCCGGCAGCGGCAAGAGCACTCTGCTGCGCGCGATCGCGGGGCTAACGACGATCGACCACGGCCGCATCGTCCTGCACGGCCGCGACGTGACCGACGTCGGCGCGCGCGACCGCGAGGTCGGGTTCGTCTTCCAGAACTACGCGTTGTTCCGCCACATGACGGTCGCGGACAACATTGAGTTTGCCCTACGGGCACGACGCGTGCGTGCAGCCGCGCGCCGGAAGCGCCGCAACGAGCTGCTCGAGCTCGTTTCGCTGCAAGGCTACGAGGCGCGGCTGCCGAGCGAGCTCTCGGGCGGCCAGCAGCAGCGCGTTGCGCTCGCTCGCGCGCTCGCCCACCAGCCGCGCGTGCTGCTGCTCGACGAGCCGTTCGGTGCGCTCGACGCCAAGATTCGCGAGGAGCTGCGGCGCGGGATCCGCGAGATCCAGCGAGCCGTCGGCATCACGACGATGCTCGTGACGCACGACCAAGAGGAAGCGTTCAGCATGGCCGATCGCATCGGCGTCATGGATCGCGGCCGCTTGCAGGAGGTCGGCGAGCCGCGCGCGCTCTACGAGCAGCCCGCCACGCGCTTCGTGGCCACGTTTCTCGGCGCCGCTAATCTGCTGCTCGGCCCGTACGGTTACCGTGACCTTCAGCTCGGCGAGTCGTATTTCGAGGTCGATCGCTGGTCGACGGCGTTGCGTGCCGGCGACGAGGCTGCGGTCATCGTGCGCCCCGAGGACGTGGTGCTCGCGGCGAGCCGCGAGGAGTTGCCCGTGCCGGCCGTCGGCACGGCCAAGATCGTCGAGCTGCAGTTCGTCGGCTCGGTCGAGCGGCTGCGCCTCGAGGTCACGGCCACGGCCACGTTGGCGAGTGCGCCGCGCCCCGCCGCGGCGGCGTTCTCGATCGACGCGTCGCGCGCCGCGCGCGACGCCGAGACCTTGCCCTTGGCCGTGGGCCAGGACGTGGCCGTCGGCTTCAAGCGCATGCACGCGCTGCCGACGCCGATCAGCAGCCTGCGCCTCATCGGCGACGAGGAGCGCGACTCCGGGCGCCTCGCGAACACGCCGCTCGTGCGCGAGCTCGCCGAGCGCATGCACATCGAGCCGCTGCATTACGAGCGAACCTCGGCGCAGCCGGAGCGCGTGCGCGGCTTGCCGGTCGTCGCGCTCGGCGCGGACGCGGACTTGACCGAGCCGTTCATTTTCATGGAGCAGGGCGCGCGGCAGGTGCTTGCCGTCGTCGCGGCCGAGCCCAAGATCGAGCGCATGCTGATTCACGTCGAGCCGTCGTCGGGCGGCCGCGACGCGGCGCTTGCCGCGGCCGCCAGCCTGGCCCGCCACCTCACGATCGACGTCGCGATGCTGGTTCGCGAGGAAGAGGGCCCCGTCGCGACGCCGCGCTACCGCGATTTGCTTGACTTGCGCAACGCGTCGCTGCGCCGGCACGGCCTCGACCTTCGCACCGAGACGTTCCACGGCGAGGTCGTCGACGCCATCCGCGAACGGCTCATGATTTCCGAGGAGCAAACGTTGCTGCTCATCGGTCTCACGTCGCCGGAGCGGTGCAGCACCCTCATCGACCAGCTGCGCGACCTGCTCCGCACGACTCCGCCCGCGGCCGTGCTGTTCGTCAGCGGTCGCGAGGAGCGTGACGCGCGTGCGGCGCCCGCGGCGCCCGCGGTTTACGCCTTCGCGCTCTAGAGGCGCGTTTTCGTCGAGGTGATCGTCATGGTCAGACGACTTTCGTGGCTCGTTCTGGCGCTACTCAGCGGCTGCGGGGGCGGGGACGGTGCGACCGGCGAGATCCAGCTGCTCAACGTTTCGTACGACCCGACACGCGAGCTCTATCGCGAGCTCAACGGGCAGTTCGCGGCCAAGTGGCTCGCCGACACCGGTGAGACCGTCACGGTGCAGATGTCGCACGGCGGCTCGGGCAGCCAGGCGCGCGCGGTCATCGACGGCCTCGACGCCGACGTCGTGACGCTCGCGCTCGGCTGGGACATCGACAACATTCAGATTCAGAGCCGGCGCCTGCCCGCGGCGTGGCAGGAGCGGTTGCCGAACAACAGCTCGCCGTACACCTCGACGATCGTGTTCTTGGTGCGCAAGGGCAATCCGAAGAACGTGCGCGATTGGCCCGACCTGCTGCAACAAGACCTTCAGGTCGTGACGCCGAATCCGAAGACCTCGGGCGGCGCGCGCTGGAACTACCTCGCGGCGTGGGGGTTCGAGCTCGAGCGCGCGCTCGGCGGCGACTTGGCGCGCCTTGAATCCGCGTCGCCCGAGGAGCTCGCGCAGGCGCGCGCACAGGCCGAACGCTTCGTCGGCGAGCTCTATCGGCATGTGCCCGTGCAGGACACGGGTGCGCGCGCCGCCACGAACACGTTCGTGCAGCGCCGCATCGGCGACGTGCTGCTCGCGTGGGAGAACGAGGCGTTGCTCGCGCTCAAGCAGATGGGCCCGGATTCATTCGACATCGTGCACCCGTCGGTCAGCGTGCTCGCCGAGCCGCCCGTCGCGCTCGTCGACGCCGTCGTGGATCGTCGCGGGACGCGCGCCGTGGCCGAGGCCTATCTCGAGTACCTCTATACGCCCGAGGGCCAA
>DATFFV010000270.1:0-5889 GCA_035249885.1 Gammaproteobacteria bacterium
CGCCCCGCCCCGGGCGCTCCACCTTGACGACGTCGGCGCCGAGGTCGCCGAGCAGCATCGCGCAGTAAGGTCCCGCGAGCGCTTCCGTCATATCGACGACTTTGATTCCTGTGAGCGGGGCGACGTCCGTCACGAGCCCTCCGGTTGTGCTGTAATGATGGCGGCTAGTATAGGAGACGCCGGTGAGAAACAACGTTGCGGTGCGCAACATCGATCGCGCAGACGCCGCGGTCGTGACGGCCCTGGGCGAGCTCGGTGTCGCCACGGTGCACGAAGCGCAGGGGCGCACGGGCCTGTTGCAGCCGTACATGCGCCCGATCTACACGGGCGCGCGCATCGGCGGCAGTGCGATCACGGTGCTGCTGCACCCCGGCGACAACTGGATGCTGCACGTCGCCGTGGAGCTCGCGAAGCCCGGCGATATCATGGTCGTGGCGGTCAGCGCGCCGAATTCCGACGGCATGTTCGGCGACTTGCTGGCGACGTCGTTTCGCGCGCGCGGCGTGCTCGGGCTCGTCATCGACGCCGGTGTGCGCGACGTCAAGGATCTCACGGAGATGCGGTTCCCGGTCTGGAGCCGCGCCATTTCGGCGAAGGGCACAGTCAAGGCGACGGTCGGCTCGGTCAACGTGCCCGTCGTCTGCGCGGGCATGCTCGTGAACCCCGGGGACGCGATCGTCGCGGACGACGACGGCGTCGTTGTCGTGCGGCGCAGCGACGCACCGGCCGTGCTCGAGGCGAGCGAGAAACGCGTCGCCAACGAAGAGCAGAAGCGCGCGAAGCTCGCGGCCGGCGAGCTCGGTCTCGACCTCTACAAGATGCGCGAGCCGCTCGCCCAGGCCGGGCTCGTCTACTACGACCGCCTCAGCGATCTCGACAAAATCTAGGAGGTGCCGGTGTTACGGTTTCGGTTCAGCCGAAACACCGGCCACTTCGGTTCAACCGAAACCGTAACACCGGCACCGCGCTCAGTCGGCAATCGTCGGCAAGAACCGCGGCTCGGGGAACGGGCCGCGCTCGCGCTCGAGCGCCGAGGCGATCGCGAGCAACGTCGCCTCGTCGTCGGGGCGACCGATGAGTGCGACTCCGAGCGGCAGCTGGGAGCTCAGATCCGTCGGCACGGCGATGCTCGGATAGCCGGTTACGGCGGCGATCCTCGAGCTGCCGACGCTCAGCGTGTCGCCCGCGGCGTAGTCCGTGCGCCAGGCGCGCGCATTGACCGGAGCCACGAGGGCGACGACGTCGCGCTCGCGAAACAATCCCGCTAGCGCAGCACGCGCCGCGGTAACGAGCTCTAGGGCACGAACGTAGTCCGCGCTCGCGGTGCCGGGGTCGTCGCGCGCGGCCAAGAGCAACGACTGAGTGAAATGCGGCATGACCTCGTCGGCGTGCGACTCGTTGAACTCGATGAGTGCGTCGAGCGTCCGCGGGCCGCGCTGCACTTCGGCAAGATACGCGCCGACGTCCTCCTTGAACTCCGCGAGCAGTATCGTGAACTCGGCACGCTGAATTTCGGCAGGCAGCATGGCAGCCACGGGATCGACGAGCGTGATGCCGGCGGCTTCGAGCCGGCGCAGCGTTGCGGCGAAGCTCGCTTCGACCGCCGCGTCGAGCCCCGCGCCGCGAAAGTCTCGGACGACGCCGACGCGCAGACCGCGGACGTCTAGCCCCGCGTAGACCACGTCGTTCGCCTCGCCGAGCACGCCGAGCAGCAACGCCGCGTCGGCCACTGTGCGCGCGAACGGCCCGGCGGTGTCTTGACTGTGGGCGATCGGCACGATACCGCGTTGGCTCACGGTGCCGATCGCGGGCTTGATGCCGACGACGCCGTTGGCGGCCGCGGGACAGACGATCGAGCCGTCGGTCTCCGTGCCGACCGCGAGCGGCGCCAAGCGTGCCGCAACGGCCACGGCAGAGCCGCTCGACGAGCCGCACGGGTTGCGGTCGAGCACGTAGGCGTTGCGCGTCTGGCCGCCGAGGCTGCTCCAGCCGCTCGTCGAGTCCATCGAGCGAAAATTTGCCCACTCGCTCAAGTTCGTCTTGCCGAGCACGACAGCGCCGGCATCGCGCAATCGCATCACGATGTCGGCGTCGGCGGCCGCGCGGTGCTCGGCGAGCGCGAGCGATCCGGCGCTCGTCGCCATGCGGTCGGCCGTATCGATGTTGCCCTTGAGCAGCACGGGCACGCCGTGCAGCGGCCCCGCGACGCCGCGGCGCTCGTATTCCGCGTCGAGCGCGCGCGCAATCGTCTCGGCGTCGGGGTTGATCTCGATGACCGCACCGAGCATCGGTCCCGCGTCGTCGAGCCCCGCTATACGAGCCACATAGGCGCGCGTCACGCGCTCTGACGACACACGGCCGGCTGCGAGCTCATCGCGCAGCGTTACCGCGTCGAAGGCCACGATGGCTGCGTCGTCGAGCTCGACCCTCGCGCAGGCGGGGATGGCAAGCGCGCCGACACACGCAAGCGCCACGCCGGCGCGGGCGCGTGCCGGCCGGGGGCAGGGGAGGGAAATGACCGTCACGGACCGCTACTATTGACCGCATGTGCGCTGCCCGCAACCCTGTGCCTCGCCGCCGCGGCCGCCCGCCGCACGACGACGTGCTCACACCCGCCGAGTGGGGCGTGGTGCACGCCGTGCGGCACGGCATGAGCTATGCGGGCATCGCCGCACGCCGCGGCATCAGCCGCGATGCCGTCAAATATCACGTCCGCAACGCACTGACGAAGCTCGGTCTACGCACGCGCCGCGAGCTCCAGCGCTGGCGCGGCGTGCCGAAGGACAGCGCGGCGTTTCGTCGCCGCAGCAACGAGGAGCTCGCCATGACCGCTCGCGATTTGCGTCTGGGACCCATCGGCCAGATCTCGCGCACCGTGCGCGACATCGACGCCGCGTGCGCGTGGTACGGCAAGGTGCTCGGGCTCGAGCACCTCTATACGTTCGGCAAGCTCGCGTTCTTCGACTGCGGCGGCACGCGGCTGTATCTGAGCGCCGAGGGCGCGGCTCCCGGACCCGAATCGTGTCTCTACCTGCGCGTCGACGACATCGCTGCGGCACACGCCGAGCTCGTCGCGCGCGGCGTCGAGTTCACGGGTGCGCCGCACCTCATCTATCGGCACCCGGACGGCATGGAAGAGTGGATGGCGTTCTTCAAGGACCCCGATGGGCGCATGCTCGCGCTGATGTCGCAGGTGCGCGCAGCGGCGTAGACCCTTATGTCGCCGCGTGCGAGTAAGCGGCGATGACGGCGGCCGCCGCCGCGACGACTTCCTCTCTGAGCCCCGCGGGCTCGACGACCTCGAGATCGGGGCCGAACGCAAGCGCGAACTGGCGCGCCTCGAGCGACGAATCGAAACGCAAGCGCACGCGGTAACGATCGCCCTCGGGCGTCTCCTCGATGAGTCGCCAGCCGCGATAGCGTACCCACGGCAAAACGTCGGGCGCCACGAGAAACGTGGCGTCGTAACGCGGCAAGTGCTCGCGAAACCGCGTCGCCGACGCATCCCAATACGCGGCGAGATCGAAGCCCGCAGGGCGTGCGGCCGGCTGCTCGAGCAGCTCCGCGGACTGAATGCGTGAGACGCGATAGGTGCGGGTCTCCCCCGCGCGAGCGGCGATCAGATACCAATGATTGCCACGCGCCACGAGCCCGAGCGGATCGACCTCGCGGCCGCTGGCGTCGGCGTTGCTCTTCTCGTATTGAAAGCGCAACCGATGGCCGCGCCACAGCGCCTCGAGAATCACGGGCAGGCTCGCGAGCGACTGTTGCGAATCGCGCCAACCGCGCGCGTCGACGAGAATCCTCTGGCGCACGAAATCCGCCTGTTCGCGTACACCGACGGGCAACGCGGCGCGCAACTTGAGCCACGCGGCGTCGGCCGCGTCCTTGAGCCCGAGCTCGGCGAGCAGCTGCGGCGGCCGGCCGAGGAACAGCGAGCTGATCTCCGCGGGCGTCAACCCCGTGAGCTTCGTTTCGTAGCCGTCGATGAGCCGCCAGCCGCCGCCGGCGCCGCGCTCGGCGACGACCGGGACGCCCGCCGTGCTCAGCGCGTCCATGTCGCGCAGGATCGTGCGTTGCGAGACCTCGAGGCGCGTCGCGAGCGACTCGGCCGTCAAGCGGCCGTTGGCCTGGAGCAGTAAGACAATGGAGATGAGCCGGTCGGCACGCATGGCCAAGACGGTAGCAGAAAAATATGACGTCGGATGTCATGACTCGGGGCTAACGTGCAGTCCGGATCCAGATCCGGAGCCAGGAGCCGATCGTGCGACGAATTCGTTACTCGGTAGCCACGAGCCTCGATGGCTACATCGCAGGTCCGAACGGCGAGTACGACTGGATCGACGTCGATCCGAGCGCGGCCGGGCCGTACTTCAAAGCGTTCTACGCCCAGTTCGACACCGTGCTCATGGGCCGCAAGAGTTACGAGCAAGCGGGTGGCGCGATCCAGCCGTTCACGACCTATGTCGTGTCGCGCACACTGCCGCCCGGCACGCGCCGCGACGTTACGGTGCTCGGCGCGGATGCGATCGAGCGCATCGCGGCGCTGCGAGAGCAGCCTGGCAAGGACATTTGGCTCTGGGGTGGCGGTGAGCTGTTCGGCAGCTTGGCGGCGGCCAACCTCGTCGACACCGTGGAGGTCGGCCTCATGCCCGTATTGCTCGGCGCGGGACGCAAGCTCATGAGCGGCTGCGAGCGGCACGTGAGGCTTACGCTACGCGAGCGGCGCGGCGATCTGCCGGGCACCGAGCTCTTGATCTACGACGTGCAACGGTGATTCAGTACGCAGCTCCCGCAAGAACGGGTGCGTGGCATGGTGATCCGCCTCACGAGGCTCACGAACGAGCGTCATCGGCTCGAGCTCATACGAGACGACGGCACGCGTGAAGCGCGCGAGCTGGAAACGCGCAGCGCGCTTCTCCACGATCTCGTGCACTACGCCGTCGAGACCGAGGCGGGACTCAATGCGTCGTTCTATGGACGACTCGCGCGCGGCGAGACCTACGAAGCGTTGACGGCAGAGCCGGCAGCCGATCCCGAAGCGATGCAGACCGAGGCCGTGGTCGGGCGCATTCAAGGAATCGCCAAGAACGACACGTGGTCTACCGTAGATCCCGCAAGCTTCGCGGAATCGATTGCCGCGGGCTTCCGGGCCTTGGGTCACGAGGCGCCCGCGTGGCTGACCGGCGACTTGATCGTTCGCGTGCGTGAGCGCCTTCGCCGCGTGCAAGGCCAATGGCGCGCGACGCCGTTTCATCAAACCCTCGCGCTGGAGTTTCCCGCTCGCGGGTGCCAAACCGAGTCCGAGGCGGGTAACCCATGGCAACGCGCGCGTTGAAATGGTTTCTCCATGGTCTACTGGCGCTCCTCGCCGTCGTCGCGCTTTTGGCCGGCTCAGGTCTCGGCTACGGTGAGCTCGGCCCAGGAACGTCAGCGCAACGCTGCAGGCCCGCGCGCTGGCGGGTTCCGCGGTCCCTCAGCCGCAGGTGAAATCTTCCGCGTCGAGGGGCCGGCACAGTTCCGGCCACCCGCGCTCGCGCCAATAGTCGACGATGCCGCGTTTGCGCATGAAGTCTTTGTAACGCTCCGTCTTGCGCAACGAGGTGTAGTACGGATGCCAAAGAAGCGCGTTGGAAATGCTGACGGAGTAACCGGCTTCCACACCGTCCTCATAGAACTCGAGCGTGCGTTCGGTCGCCCCCACGTGCACATAAACGAAGTTGAACCAACCGAGCCTCGGCAGTGCCGCCGGAGAAGCCACCTCAGTAGGTGCGGAACGCAGCAGACCTGCAGCGGCCTCCGTCACTCCCGGCAGGAACATGTCCGCAGCACCGCTGACGAGGTCAGCGGCCTCCTCGTAGCGACCCACCGCTGCCAGCAGCTGCGGAG
>DATFFV010000271.1:0-6827 GCA_035249885.1 Gammaproteobacteria bacterium
GTTGTAGTTCGGCGCGACACCGCTCATGCGATACACGCCGTCCGACGCCGTTTGCGCGACGTGCGCGACCGAGCCGTTGAACAAGAGCTCGACGTCCCACCCCGCGAGCGCGGTCTCGGTCGCGTCGTACGTATCGTCGAAGTCCGTGTCGTGCCACACGCGGCCATTCACCAAACCGACGCCGATAATGCCGCCGACGTCGATCGACACGCTCGCGCTCGCGGTCTGCACGGGATCGTTCCAGTAAACGGTGCCCGTATTCGTGACGCGCGTGCCGACTGCGAGGTTCGCATCGAGCACGGCGCGGAAGCGCAGCAGCAGCGTCCGACCCGGGGCGAGCGGGCCGTTCAGCGTCGAGAAATCCGCCGTGATGAGCTGCCCCGCCACGGTCACTCCGTTCGCGGAGCCGTTGAGCGTCGCGGAGCCCGCGACGTACGTGAGGTAGCCGGGAGTCGGCACGTCGAGGTCGTCGCGAATGACGACTTCGAAAGCCGGCACGGTGCCGACGTTCGTCGCCTGGACAACGTACTCGAGCGTCGCGCCCGCGAGCGCGGGCCCGCCGCCGACCACGGCAACGTTCTTGGTGATCCGAAGCTCCTGCAGGTTGCCGACGACGACGACGGTCGGCTCGGGTCCGGTCGCGGGGTTGCCGTCGCCGTCGGTGAGGAGGTCCGGCAGCTCGGCCGTATCGACGACGGCCTGGTTCGCGATCACCGTGCCGGGCGGGGTACCGTCGTTCACGCGCAGATCGAACGTCACGACGGCCGACTGGCCCGGGCTCAGAATGCCCTGGCCCGCACTTGGGCTGGGCGGCGTGCGGTCGCTCGAGCTCACGTAGACGCCCGCGATCAGCGGCGAGACGCCGCCGTCGGGCTGGCCGACGGGCAAGCCGTCGAGCGTCATCGTGTCGGCCACGTAGGTCGTATTGGCCGGCACGCTGTCGCGCAGCACGGCCTCGGTCACCGGCAAGCTGCCGTTGTTGTAGATCGCGATCGTGTAGCGCAGCGTGTCGCCCGCGTCGACGATGCCGGGCGACATCGCATCGACTTGCAGTGCCGCCGACTTCTCGGCGTAGAACAGCGGCACGATCGTGACGGTGTGCGCGTCTTCGTGGTCGACGATACCGACGGTGCCATCGGTCAACGTGCGCGTGTAGGTGGTGCGGAGCGGATGCCAGGCGGCGGCGTTGTACCACTGAGTCGCGCCGGCCACGTTCGTCAGCGGGGCGCCATACTGAGTGCCGGAGTCGAGCTGCGTGCGATACGCGACGATCAGGCGCTCGCCTACGCCGATCACCGAAGCGGTGGTCAGCGTCGTGAGCGTCAGCTCGCACGCGGTGCCGTTGTAGGCGAGCGAGTAGTCCGTTCCCTCGACCAGAGGACCCTTACCCGGGACCGGCGTCACGCCGTCTGCGGCGAAAACACGCGCGCTCGTGACTTGCGGCGTGGTGTCGCACATCCCGCCGGTCGGGCTGTCGGGCAGACGATCGAGGAGCGTCACGTTGAACGCGTCGAGACTGCCCGCATTCCGCACGTCGATCGCGAAATCGCCGTACTCCGCCGGATTCATCGTCGCCGGGCCGGACTTGTCGACCGTCAGCACCGGTGTGCCCGGCGGTATCGGCGGCAACGTGAATTCGCCGACGAGGCCCGAGCTGTTGATGGTGCCGCCTTCTCTCGTGATGAATTCCGACACCGGATTGCCGTTGTTGAGGAAGCTCATCGACAACGTGTAATCGATTCCGTCGACGTTGAAGGTGGTCGGCGTGGGTGATGCGACGATCTGCACGCGGTCCGTGCACCCCTCTCCGGGCGGCGTCGGAAAGGGGCAGGGATTCTGGTTGTTCGGCGTTTCGATGTGGTTGAACGTGAATGTGAAGGTCAATGGAGCGCGTGGGACGCCATCGACACTGATCACGAGAACAACGTCGAGCTGAGCGGAAGTCAGTGACGGATCGCCGACCTCGAAATTCCGATGCGTGAAACTCCCGAGGGAAAAGAACGGGATGGGCCCGGGCAACGTGAAAGGGGGCGGGATCGCCGCGGTAAAGTCGTAGCCGCTTTGCGCGCCCGTCGTCGTGCCCCAAGTGATACTCGAGGTCGGTATGCCGTTGGCGATGACGGGATCGCCCGGCTGACTTCCGGGGACGTTGTCCACCGGGTCATGCCAGATTCCGTTGACGGATGTGTACGTGACCTCGGCCGCCGACGCGGTCCCGGTTAGAGCCAGAGCGGCCAGCAGGCCGGCGGCAAAAACGCTCCGCCGCGACAGGAGGCCGTGCCACCCGCGGAGAACCGTCGCGCCGATCGAGTCGCTTGAAGCCATGCCCTCGTCCCACGCAACCGGCGGCGATGGCTTGATCGAGCGGACCGAATCGGCCTACGAATCGGCCGGGATTCTGGCGGTCCCGCTGTCATGGAGCCTGTCGCTCTTTAGACCGGTGACTTTGCGTCGCCACCTTTCGGCGGCTTTGCCCTTGTCTGAATCTGCTACGAATGATCGGCGAAAGCGTTCCACCTGAAAGGCGAAGCGCATCACAATTCCGTGCGATCTCGTGACGCATGCACGGACTGGACATAACGTTCCGTGACGCCTTCGGACGACGAGCGCGGACGAGGCGCCGCAGCCGGGCGCCGAAGGTCGGAAGGACCGTTTAAAGCGCTCTTGCGTGCGCGGCGATTAGAACGACACGAGGCCGCCGGACTCGATCGCCAAGCGCGGCACGATCTCGCCGCGCCGCGACCGGAGCTCGCTTACAAGGCGCCCGTCATGTTGATGAACACACCGCGGTGATCGAAGCTCAAGTCGGTCAGGTCGTCCGAAAAGTCCGTGAAGTTGTAGCCCACGCCGACTTTGAAGTGCTCGTTCAAGGAGCGTGAGATCACGACGAGGGTGCCGCTGCGCTTGTCGTCGAGATCCGGCATCTCGAGCACGCGGCCCTCGATCATGCCTTCCCAGTCCTTCTTGAAGCGGAAATCGGCGCGGATCACGAAGAGATCGGCGGTGTTGTCGAAGAACTCGGGGTTGTCGCGCGTCAAGCTCATCTCGCCGCGGCGGTGCGCGTACTTGCCGCCGATGGACCAGCGCGGCGTCAAGTCGTACGTCATATCGACGGCGCCGACGTGGCTCTTCTGGATGAACTCCGCGGCCGTGCTGCGCAGCGTGATCTGATCCGTCGTCGGCACGTTGTAGAAGTACGTGTACTTGACCAGCGTGTTGAGCCGGTCGTTGCGCACGGGGCGGTACGCGTAGCCGAGCACGGCCTCGGTGTAGCCGCCGTCGTAGAACTGGCCGAACGAGCTCACGCTCTCCGAGTGATTCAACTTGCCGAGCAGGCGCGACGCGTCCGAGATCTGGTACTTGAAGTTGTTGCGCAGGAGCCAGGTCTTGCGCGTGCTCAACGAGAGATCCGGCGCCTCGGTCTCGTCGTGGCGGTACTCGACGCCGCTCGAGAATTGCAACGCGTTGACCCCGTAGCCGACGCGGAAGCCCGCGGCGCGGCGCTGGGTTTCCGCGCCCGTGAGGGCGTCGCGCAGCGTGCCGATGTCGGTGTTGGCGCCGAGGTTCAGGCTCTGCGTCGGCGCCAAGCTGATGCCCATGGCATGCGTCAGGCCCGACGAGAAGGCGTTGTTACGGTAGCGCTCCTCCATGTACACGCTCGTGCTGTCGGACAGCCGCGACTTGACACCTGCGACCGTGTTGCCTTCGTTGCCGCGCGTCGGGAGCAGGCCGTTGTCGGTGCGCTCGTTCTCGAGCGCGTAGTTCAGGTACAGCGTCGTGCGGTCGTTGTGCAGGTAGTTCGTGCCGATCTTGCCGCCCGCGCCGAGATCGCCGTCGCTGATCTCGGCGTCGATCTTGAGGTGCTCGGTGATGCGATAGGACCCGCCCGTGCCGATGCGGGCGTTCTCCTCACGGTTACCGTCGATCGCGACCGTGTCCTGCATGAAGCCGTAAGCGCTCCAGCGGCCCTTCGAGTCGTAGCCGACTTGCACGACGGCGTCGGTGCGCTGGCCCTGCTCCTGCGTGAGCGGCACCACGAGCGAGTCGTCGCGGCGCTCGTCGGTGCGCACACCCGTGCCGACTTGCCAGTTGTCGCTGAGCCGATACGCGACGTTGAGCTCGTGCGCGCTCGACGTCAGGCCCAGCGCCGCTTCACGGTGGTCGGACTTCGCGCGCAGTGCGACGCGCTCGGTCACCGGCATCTGGAACGTGCCGCCGTAGTTCTGGGTATCCGTCAGCGTTTGCAGGCCGGGCGCCGCGTAGCCGGCATCGAGGCTCTGGGTATAGAGCGTCACCCGCCCGCGGCCGTTATCCAGGAAGTCGCCTACCCCTAAGCTCACGTCGGCACGGTAACCGCCGGCGTCCGCGTCCGCGAACGAGGCGTCGGAATAGCCCGAGAAGCCGAAGCCGCCGTCGTCGGAGCGCACGACGTTCGAGAGGAAGCCCTCGGTCTGCGCGCCTTGCAGCTTGAACCACGAGTCGGAGTTGATGCGCACCGTGACGTCGGCGGCCGTAAGACCGCTGTCCACGTCGCCCTCGTCGTTCGAGTTCGCCGTGAGGCCCACCTTGACGCGCTCGCCGAACCAGTAGTGGCTTTGAGCGCCGACGGAGAGCGCGTCGAGCTCCTCGAAGCCCGGCGTGTATTCGTAGCGCACGACGAGGTACGCTTCGTCGCCGGTCACCGAGCCGTCACGCACGAGCAGGTCGTCCGCGCGAGTCGAGCTCAGCGGCTCGGTCAGCAGGATTCGGCCTTGCAGATAATCGATCTCGTAGTCGATGGCCGGCGTGAGGTTCACGACGCCCGTAACGAGCCCCGACGCGCGGTCACGTAGCTCTATGCGCACGCGCTCGGAGCCCGTGAGGACGTCCTGGCGCCGCAGATAGTAGAGCGAGCCGCCCGTGCCGCGGAACTCCTCGCGGCTCGCGATCGTGCCGGGCTCGGCCGTGAAGCCGTCGATGCCGAAGCGCCGCTCGCCGAAGCTCGTCGTGCGCTCGCTCTCGAAGTGTAGATTTGCGCCGTACAGGCCGCGGTCGACCTGCGCGAGCTCGTTGTTCATATAGCCGATCTGGAAGTTGCCCCACTCGCCGTAGTTCTCGCCGTGACCGACCTTCACGTAGAACTTGCCGAGCGTCGGCGCCGCCTCTTCGACGGTACCGTCGTCGCCGAACGTCGGGAAGTGGTAGTCGGGGTCGATGCGGCGGAACAGCGAGTCCGGCGACTTGTCGAGGAAATTGCTGAAGAGATCGCTGAGCGGCTCGTCGCGCGTATCGGCGCTCGCCGTGAGGTGCCAGCCCTCGTTGAACTTGCCGTTGACGTAGAACGCGAGCCGCGCGTCGGCCGACGAGTCGAAGTCGTAGGTCGGGTTCTCGCCTTGCAGCAGGTCGATCGGGCCGTTGGTGTCGTTGCTCGTGAGCGTGACGTCGGCTAGACCCACGTAGAACCAGTCCTTGCGCTCGAGCTCGATGTCGCGCAGGTACAGATTGCCGTTGCCTTGCGGGTCGAGGATCGCGACCTCGACCGTATGCACGCCCGACGGCAGGATCTCCTGCGCCACGAAGCTGCCGTTCGTATCGACGGGCACGGCGCGGCCTGCCACGTAGACGGTGTGCCCCTGCGGCACGGCGCTGCCGCGCACGGTCACCGAGCCGCTGCCGAGCGGGATGTTGCTTAGACCTAAGTTGTTCTCGCCGTAGGCCACGCGCAGCGCGCCATCCTGCGTCGCGGGCTCGGTCGGCGCGGGAGCCGCCGCCGCGAGCTGCGCCGCAATCTCGTCGGCGTACGGCGCACCGGCCGTCGAGATGGCCTCGGCGAGCAACGCTTCGTCTCCGTGGTCGCCCTGCACCGGCGGCTCCGCCTCGACGGCCACCGTCTCGCGGTACGCGATCCAGAGCCTCTGCGGCACGGTTTCGTCGAAGGTGCCGCCGCTGCCGTAGGCGCGCAGCACGTACTTGAGCTCGCGCGCCGGCGTCGCGAACAGCGACGGCTCGGGCAACCATTCGCCGGAGCCGTCGGGTCCGAAGGCCACGACGCTCACGGGCTTGGCCTCGAGCGATTGCGCGATCTCGAAGATGCGCACCTCGGCACGCTCGATGAAGTGCGCGTAGTTCGCGTACATCGTGAAACGCACGGGCTCGGCGGCCCAGCCTTCGCGGTCGCGGTAGAGCGCGACGGTCGCGGGCTCCGCCGCCACGGCGAGGCGCCGGTCGGCCTCGATGCTGTCGAACCCGAACTGGACGTCCGCTTCCTGGAGCGCCACGTCCGTGCAGCGCTGGACGTCCGCCGAGCTGCGACCCTTGTCGTCGAGCGGCTCGCCGTCGACGGTGATGCGCATGAGGTTCAAGGCGAAGACGTTCTCGGGCGCCAGCTCGCGCGTCAGCGGCGTGATCTCGACGCCCTCGTAATCGTCGAGCTCGGCGACTTCGTCGTAGACGAACTGCACCACGACGTGCGACGTCTCGCCCTGCACGAAGCCGGCGTTGACGACGTCGTCGGAGTGCACGTAGCCGCGGCCTTCGAACTCGGCCTGCTCCGGTGCGAGCCGCATGTCGGCCGCGATCGTCTCCATCGTGCGGCGCGCGCGCGCCGCCGACAGGCCGATGTCGTCCGTGTAGGCGAGCGTCGTGCGACGCTCGAGCCGCTCGTTGCGCGTGTAGCCGACGAAACGCAGTCGGGCGTTGGTCCGGCCCGCGATGTCGCCGAGACCGCGGCGCAGGAGCCCCGTGAAGCCGGCCGGCACTTGCGGCGAGCCGTTCTCGATGGCGAGCTCGGGCAGCGCGCCCCACGGCGGATCGTAGACGCGCGTGACCATCTCCGTGCCCGGCGCTGG
>DATFFV010000272.1:0-2336 GCA_035249885.1 Gammaproteobacteria bacterium
GCATCCCGCTCATCCGCGACACGTTCGACGTGGTGCCCGGCCTGTCCGACCACACCATGGGCATCGGTGTGCCGGTCGCGGCGATGACGCCGGTGCGCGCGAGATCGCGTCGCGCTCGCGCGGCACGCCGCGCATCGTGAACCGCTTGCTGCGCCGCGTGCGCGACTACGCGCAAGTCAAGGCCGACGGCCGCGTCGACGAGGCCGTCGCGAAAGCTGCGATGGACCTGCTCGAGGTCGATCCGCACGGCTTCGATACGATGGATCGGCGCCTCCTGCTCGCCGTCATCGAAAAATTCGACGGTGGCCCCGTCGGCATCGAGAGCATCGCCGCGGCGCTCGGCGAGGAGCGCGGTACGCTCGAGGACGTCGTCGAGCCGTATCTCATCCAGGAGGGCTTCTTGCAGCGCACGTCGCGCGGGCGTCTCGCGACGCGCGCAGCCTATTTGCATTTCGGGATCGCCCTGCCGGCCGGCCGTGAACGGCCCGACGTGCCGAGCCTTTTCGATTGAACGGGGCAGAGCCTCGGATGACTAAGTACGTGCTGCCCGTGCGCGTCTACTTGGAGGACACCGATGCCCAGGGTGTGGTGTACAACGCGAGCTACTTCCGATTCATGGAGCGCGCGCGCACCGAATGCTTGCGCGACCGCGGCATCGACCACGACCGGCTGCGCGAGGAGCATGGCGTGATGCTCGTGCTCGCGAGCATCGAGGCGCGCTTCAAGGCGCCCGCGCGTTTGAGCGACATGCTCTACGTGTCGGCAGCCGTCGACGATGCGAGCGGCGCGCGCCTGCGGTTCAAGCAGCAGGTGCGCCGCAACGAGCCCGATGGCGAGGTCGTGTGCGAAGGCGCAGCCGAGGTGGCCTGCATGGACGCGCGCGGTGGACGACCGCGGCGTTTTCCCGCAACGCTGAGGAGCGAGTTGACCGCATGAACCAAGACTTGACGATCATCGGCATGGTTCTGAACGCGAGCCCGTTCGTTCAGTTCATTCTCGCGCTGTTGTTCATCGGCTCGGTCGCCTCGTGGGCCGTGATCATCGACAAGCAGCGCGTGATCAAGAAGGCCGTGCAGGCGGCGCAGGATTTCGAGGCGAGCTTCTGGTCGGGCGTCGAGCTCAGCTCGCTGTACCGCGAGATGGCGCGCGCGGACGCCACGCCGCAGGGCATGGCCGGAGTCTTCGAGGCGGGCTTTCGCGAATTCGGCAAGCTCAAGCAGTCGAGCCTGAGCGCGGAACAGATCATCGAAGGCTCGCGGCGCGCGATGCGCGTGTCGCGCTTGCGCGAGATGGACCGCCTCGAGCACAACCTCGCGTTCCTCGCGACCGTGAGCAACACGAGCCCGTACGTCGGCCTGCTCGGCACGGTGTGGGGCATCATGAGCGCGTTCCAGTCGCTCGGCGGAATGCAGAGCGCCACGATCTCGGTGGTGGCGCCCTATATCTCGGAGGCGCTCGTCGCCACGGCCATGGGCCTCGTCGCCGCGATTCCGGCCGGCATCTTCTTCAACCGCTACGCGAATCAGGTCGGCCGCCTCGAGGTGCGTTACGACACCTTCATGGAAGAGCTCTCCGCTATCTTCCAGCGTAACGCGGCGCGGCGCGAGCCGGCGCCGCGCAATCCAAGCGGGGCAACGGGCGAGCTCGCGGGGGTCGAGTCATGAACACGAACCAAACCAAGCTGCGGCTGATGTCCGAGATCAACGTCGTGCCGTACATCGACGTGATGCTCGTGTTGCTCATCATCTTCATGATCACGGCGCCGCTGCTCACGGAAGGTATCAGCGTCGATCTGCCGAATGCGGCGGCGTCGCAGCTCGACCCCGAGCTGCTCAAGGACAACGAGCCGATCGTCCTGAGCGTCGATCGCGACGGCAAGTTCTACTTGAACATCGCCGACGACGAGGAAGCCGCGATCGACGAGGACACCATCGTCGAGCTCGCCTCGGCCGCGATCCGCCGCAACGCAGAGACGCCCGTGCTCGTCAAAGCCGACGAGAACGTGTCGTACGGGCGTGTCGTCATCGGCGCCACGCTGCTCCAGCAGGCCGGCGCCACGAAGATCGGCTTCCAGACGGATCCCGCGGGTACCGAGCGGCCGGGAGCGCGTTGACGGGACGCTCCATGCAGCAACACAACGGAGCTGTAGTCTGGTCCGTAGCGCTGCACGTCGCAGTCATCGCCGGGCTCGCCGTCAGCATCGACTTGCCGGATCGGCCGCGCGTGGCCGTGGCCGCGGCGCCGATCCAAGGCGTCATCGTCGATACGGCGGCGTTGCGGCGCGATCAAGCGGCGCGCGACACGGCCGCGCGCCAGGAACGGCAGCGGCAGCAGCG
>DATFFV010000273.1:0-4311 GCA_035249885.1 Gammaproteobacteria bacterium
AGGGCGGTTATCTGACGGAGGCCGTGCGCAGGAAGCCGTACTCGGTCGTGCTGCTCGACGAGGTCGAGAAAGCGCACCCCGACGTGTTCAACGTGCTGCTACAAGTGCTCGACGACGGCCGGCTCACGGACGGCCAAGGCCGCACCGTCGACTTCCGCAACACGGTCATCGTCATGACGTCGAACTTGGGCAGCCAGCGCATCCAGGAGCTCGCGGGCGCGGCGAACTACGCGCGCATGAAGGAAGAGGTCTTGGCCGTCGTCGCCGCGCACTTTAGGCCCGAGTTCATCAACCGCATCGACGACGTCGTCGTGTTCCATCCGCTCGAGCCCGAGCACATCCGCCGCATCGTCGACATCCAGCTCGAATATTTGCGCCGGCGTCTCCACGACCGCGACATCGCGTTTCAGCTCTCCCCGGAAGCGCGCGACCGGCTCGCGCAAGCGGGCTTCGACCCCGTCTACGGGGCGCGGCCGCTCAAGCGCGCGATCCAGCAGCAATTGGAGAATCCGCTGGCTCAGCGTATCCTGCGCGGCGATTTTGCCCCAGGCGACACGATCCGCGTGGTCGCCGACGGCGATGCGCTAGGCTTCAAGAAGGGTGTGAAAGAGCAGGCCGCGTAGCGGACCAAGCGGAAACCATGCCGATCTACGAATATCGCTGCGGTGCCTGTGGGCACCACCTCGAAGCCTTGCAGAAGCTCAGCGACGGGCCGTTACGCAAGTGCCCCGACTGCGGCAAGTCGCAATTGCGCCGCCTCATGTCCGCGCCGCAGTTTCGCTTGAAGGGCGAGGGCTGGTACGAGACCGATTTCAAGAACAAGAGCGAGATAAAGCGCAATTTGGTCGCTGGCGAATCAGGTGACGGCGAGGCAAAGAGTGACAGCGGGGCGGGCGCCGCGGCCAAACCGGATACGCCAAAGGAAGGCGCGGCGGCCAAGACCGACGGCGCCGATGCCGGCAGCGCGAAACCGAAAGCGGACGCCGCGAAAGCGGACGCCGTGAAAACCGGCGCGCGCACCAAGAAGGCGGCCACGAAGTCGTCTACCAGCAAGTCGGCGCGGCGCTAGTGTGCCTTGCGCCACTTGGTGCTTCCCCGTAACATCCCGGGCCTCTCGAAGGCTAATGTCAGCTTTCAATTCAACGGGTTAGGCGGAAGGGACTAGAGCGATGCGCAGTCATTACTGCGGCCAGGTCGGCCGCGGGCTCATCGGTCGCGAAGTGACCGTGGCGGGTTGGGTACATCGTCGCCGCGATCACGGCGGCGTCATCTTCATCGACTTGCGCGATCGCGAGGGCTTGCTCCAGGTCGTCTTCGATCCCGATCGCGCCGAGATGTTCAAGGAGGCCGAGCGGCTGCGCTCCGAGTTCGTGCTCAGCGTAGAAGGGCGCGTGCGTGCGCGGCCCGAGGGAACCGTCAACCCGAACCTCGCGAGCGGCGAGGTCGAGGTGCTCGCGACGAAGCTCACGGTGCTCGCGAAAGCGAAGACGCCGCCGTTCCATCACGACGAGCCCGTGAGCGAAGAGCTGCGGCTGCGCTATCGTTATCTCGATCTGCGCCGCGAGCCGATGCTGAAGAACCTGCTGCTGCGGCATACCGTGACACGCGCGTTGCGCAAGTTCATGGACGAGCACGGCTTCATCGATGTCGAGACGCCGATCTTGACGAAGACGACGCCCGAGGGCGCGCGCGACTATCTCGTGCCGAGCCGCACGCAGCAGGGCAACTTCTTCGCGCTGCCGCAGTCCCCTCAGCTCATGAAGCAGCTGCTCATGATGGCGGGACTCGACCGCTACTATCAGATCGTCAAGTGCTTCCGTGACGAGGATCTACGTGCCGACCGCCAGCCCGAGTTCACGCAGCTCGATATCGAGACGAGCTTCATGGGCGAGGAAGACATCCTCGGGCTCATGGAGCAGCTGTTGTGCGAGACATTCAAGTCGGTGCTCGGCGTCGACCTGCCGAAGCCGTTTCCGCGCATGACGTACGCCGAAGCGCTACGCCGGTACGGCAGCGACAAGCCCGACTTGCGCAACCCGCTTGCGCTCGTCGAGGTTAGCGATCTCTTCCGCGGCGTCGAGTTCAAAGTGTTCGCGGGACCCGCGGCCGATCCCAAGAGCCGTATTGCAGCGCTGCGGTTACCCAACGGCGGCGAGCTCACGCGCAAGGAAATCGACGACTACACGGCACTCGTCGGCCGCCACGGCGCCAAGGGGCTCGCGTACATCAAAGTCAACGAGCTCGCCAAAGGGCGCGACGGCTTGCAGTCGCCGATCTTGAAATTCCTGCCGGATGCGGCGATCGCCGGCGTGCTCGAACGCACGGGCGCCGTCGACGGCGACCTCGTGTTCTTCGGCGCCGACAAGGCCGCCGTGGTCAACGAATCGTTGAACGCGCTGCGCGGCGCGCTGGGCCGCGACCGCAAGCTCACGGCGGCCGACTGGGCGCCGCTCTGGATCGTCGACTTCCCGTTGCTCGAGGAAGTGCCGGGCGGCGGCTGGACGCCGCTGCACCACCCGTTCACGTCGCCGCGCGATGCGTCGGCCGAAGCGCTCAAACGCGCGCCGGGCAGCGCGATCGCGCGCGCCTACGACATCGTGCTCAACGGCTACGAGATCGGCGGCGGCTCGATTCGTATTCACGATCCCGAGCTCCAGTCGGCGGTGTTCGACCTGCTGGGCATCGGCAAGGAAGAGGCTGAGCTCAAATTCGGTTTCCTGCTGGCGGCGCTCGACTACGGCGCGCCACCGCACGGCGGCATCGCGTTCGGCCTCGACCGCATCGTGATGCTCATGGCCGGCGCCGACCACATCCGCGACGTCATCGCGTTCCCGAAGACCGCGACGGCGAGCGATCTGCTCACGGGCGCGCCGAGCCCGGCCGATGCCATGCAGCTCAAGGAGCTCGGCATCCGTCTCAAGAGCGGCCCTCCGGGCTGACGCGCGATGGTCGCTGTCGCTGAGTTCAAGCGACCGGAGTCCGTGCTCGTCGTCGTGCACACGCCGACGCTCGACTGCCTGCTGCTCGAGCGCGTCGAGCCGCGCGGCTTCTGGCAGTCGGTAACGGGCTCGCTGCGGCACGCCGAGTCGCCGGCCGACGCCGCGGTGCGCGAGCTCCACGAGGAGACCGGCCTCGCGCCGCACGGCTTGCGCGACGCACACGTCCAGCGCTCGTTCCCGATCCTGCCTGCGTGGCGCTCGCGCTATTCGCCCGATGTCGACAGCAACACCGAGCACCTCTGGTATCTAGAGCTGCCAGAGATCTGTGCCGTGCGCCTCGAGCCCGCCGAGCACGTGGCGTATCTCTGGTTACCCGTCGACGCGGCCATCGAGAAGGTGGCGTCGTGGACCAATCGCGAGGCGCTGCAACGCCTCAAGGATTCGCGCGGCGAGTGATCTCGGTCGTCACCGTGCACGGCCTGTGGATGCGCGGCGCCTCGATGGGCGTCCTGCGGCGGCGGCTTACGCCGCACGGGTTTCGCGTGGTGAGCTTCAACTATCCGTCGATCACGCGGTCGCTCGAGGCGAACACGGCCGCGCTCGAGGCGTACGTCGACGCAGTTCCCGGCGACACGGTGCATCTCGTCGGCCACAGCTTGGGTGCCGTGTTGACCTGTGCGCTGCTCGAGCGCCGACTGCTTGCGCGCCTCGGCCGCATCGTGTGCCTCGGCGCGCCGTTCAAAGGCAGCCGCACGGCGGCACGCCTCGCGCGCTGGCCCGGCGGCAAACGCCTCGTCGGCGCCTGCCTCGCCGACGTGAACGCGCGCGGCGGATTCACTGAATTTCCCGCCGGCGTCGAGGTCGGCAGCATCGCAGGAAGCATACCGTTCGGCGTTGGCCGATTGCTGGGTCCGTTCCCGGAGCCGAACGACGGTACCGTCGCCATCGCCGAGACCAAGATCGATGGCCTCGCGGACCACGTCGTGTTGCCCGTGTCGCACGTCGCGCTCCTGTGGTCGAGCGCCGTCGCGGAGCAGACCGAGCACTTCCTGCTGCACGGCCGGTTTCGGCGCTGAAGAGGTGCCGGCGGCGCTGAAGAGGTGCCGGTGTTACGGTTTCGGTTCAACCGAACTGCCGGGCTTCGGTTGAACCGAAACCGTAACACCGGCACCAAGCCCCGGCGGGCGCGGGAATCGGGCCATCTCGGCCGTCAGCCAGTCGCGAAACTCGGCGAACGCGGGATGCGCGCGGCCGTGCTTCGAGTGCACGAGCCAATAGGTGCGGAAGAAGCTCAGTGGCTTGTCGGTCGCGACGACGAGGCGCCCGGCGGCGACCTCGTCGCCGGCCAAGCTCCAGCGTGCGAGCGCGAGGC
>DATFFV010000274.1:0-2228 GCA_035249885.1 Gammaproteobacteria bacterium
CGCAATCACATCTACGCGAACGGCCTCGTCGATCAAGCCGTGGCGATCGTGAGCGACGGCCGCTTTGTGACGCACACGCCCGACGCGCGCGTAGCCTACGTGACGCGCGAAGACTGCGCGGCCGCCGCGGCCGCGGTGCTCGCAACGCCGGGTCACGAGAACAAGGCCTACAACATCACAGGACCCGACGCGATCGGGCCGCGCGAGCTCGTCGCGTTGGCCAGCGAGATCAGCGGAGGGCGCGTCGAGCTCGTCGTGCTCAGCGAGGCCGCCTATCGGCAACAGCTCGCGACCTCGGGCATGACCGAAGCCGCGATCAACGGTGCGATTTCTTTCGCCGCGGAGCTCGATTCGCCGTACCTGCGCGAGCCCTCGACCGCCGTTGCGGACCTCACGGGCCGCCCGGCCACGAGCGTGCGCATGCTGCTCACGGCCAACCGGGACCGGTTGCGCGCCGCGGCGGAGTAGCTCTTCATATATGTAGACGAGGACGCCCTGCATGAGCCGCAAGAATTTCTCCTCGGGATCGAGATGGGAGCCGATCGTCGGCTACTCGCGCGCCGTGCGCATCGGGCCATACGTGCACGTCTCGGGCACGACGGCGACCGGCGCCGAGGGCCAGATCATCGGCATCGGCGATCTCGGCGAGCAAACCCGGCAGACACTGCGCAACATCGAGACCGCGTTACAGAAGGCGGGCGCGACGCTCGGCGACGTGGTGCGCACGCGCATGTTCGTCGTCAACATCGGGGAATGGGAGCTCGCCGGCAAGGCGCACGGCGAGTTCTTCGGGACGATCCGGCCGGCGACCTCGATGGTGGAGGTGTCGAAGCTCATCTCGCCGGAGATGCTCGTCGAGATCGAGGCTGATGCGTACGTCGGCGCGCGCGCTGCGAAGAAAGCTGCGCGAAAGAAGCAACAGAAGAAGCGACGCCGCGCAGCTCGTTAGCGCATGCGTTCTCTCAATAACGCGCGCGTCGCCGGGGCCTGCCACCGCCGCGTAAGGACCGGGTAAAGTAGGCGCCCTCGCGATCGAGCCGCAGCCACGTTCCATGACCGACTCTGTGAATTCCGCCAGCCGCACGACGGACGCCAAAGCCTTGCTCGCCCTCAGCGCGCTCGCGCTGCTCTGGGGCTACAACTGGGTCGTCATGAAGGTGGCGCTCGACTACGTCGGGCCCTGGGACTTTGCCGCGCTGCGCGGGGCGTTCGGCGCCGTCCTGCTGTTCGGGCTCGCCTGGGCCGTGGGCGCGCCGCTGCGGCCGCGACACGTCGGCAAGACGATCTTGCTCGGCATATTTCAAACGACGGGCTTCGTCGGCCTGATCTCGTGGGCCCTGACGATCGGCGATGCCGGCAAGAGCGCCGTGCTCGGCTACACGATGCCGTTTTGGGTCATCATCCTCGGCTGGCCGTTCCTGCCCGACCGTCTGCGCGGGTGGCAGTGGCCGGCCGCGGGGCTCATCCTCGTCGGGCTCGTGCTGGTGCTCGAGTGGTGGGAAGGGTCGACGAGCACGCTGGCCAGCGCGCTCGCGCTCGGCGCCGGCATCTCGTGGGCCGTGAGCGTCATCGTCTTCAAAAACATTCCGCTCGCGAGCCGCAGCGATCTGCTGGCGCTCACGGCGTGGCAGATGCTGTACGGAGTGATCCCACTCGTCGCAATCGCGATGCTCGTCGACGAGCGGCCGATCGTGTGGAGCAATCCCTTCATCGGCGCACTCATCTATAACGGCATCGGCGGCATGGCGATCGCGCCGTTATTGTGGCTCTACATTCTTCAGCGCCTGCCGGCGACGATCAGCGGCTTGAACGCCTTGGCCGTGCCGCTCGTCGGTGTCATCGCCGCGTGGCTTCAGCTCGGCGAGCGGCCGAGCGCCGCCGAAGGCATCGGCATGGCGTTGATCTTGGGCGGGCTCGCGGTGCTCATGAGCTCGCAGCGCAATCTTCAGCCCTAGCCGCAAAATGCTCCTGCATTTGCGGCATGTCGGCCACCCATGGCCGCAGTAACAAATTGCTCCTGCATTTGTTACATGCCCGCCATCCCTGGCGGGCAGCCGAAAAATGCTCCTGCATTTTCGGCATGTCGGCCATCCATGGCCGCCAAAAGAAAACGCGGGCGGCTCGTTCGAGCTCGCCCGCGTTCGTGTGCTTCGAGAGGTTCGGGACTAGCGCCGGTTCCCGCCGCCGCCGTAGCCGCCGCCCCCGTAGCCGCCACCGCCGCCGCCGTA
>DATFFV010000275.1:0-5098 GCA_035249885.1 Gammaproteobacteria bacterium
TCGACGCGCGCTGCGACCACATCCTGAAGCTCATGGACGCGCATCTCGCCAACCGTGAGTGGCTCGCGCTCGAGCGGCCGACGATCGCCGACCTGTCGTGCTTCGGCCCGATCTCGATGCTGAAAGTGTCGGGCTACGACACCGACAAGTGGCCGAACGTCAGGCGCTGGCTTGACCGCATCAGAGCGCTTCCAGGCGCGCACGACATCGACGGCAACGCGTTCTAGAAGGATCGTTTGGTCTCGACGACCAATTGAACGCTATCGATCGTGGAATCGCCGTTCAGCGGGAACGCGAGGTCGATGTGCACGACGTTGCGGCCGCTCGCGCGCGGCGACGCCAAGCGCAGGCCCGCGCCGACGTCATAGAGCGTTCCTAAGCTTGGGCTTGCACGCGGGTCGCGCCCGCCGATGCGCCCGGCGTCGGCGAACACCGCCCAGCCCACGCGAAACAATCGCCACGGATAGAAATCGGTAAAGAAGCGCTGCTCCACGCTCAAGATCGTGCGGCTCTCGCCGGCTTGGTAACGGATCGGATAGCCGCGCAAGCCGTTGTCGCCGCCGAGCAGCACTTGGGTTTCGGGGTCGAGGTGGCGGGTCGTGAGCGCGCTCAAGGTAGCCAAGAACAAGTGCCGCTCGAGGTTGCGGCGGTAGTAGCGCGCGTAGAAATGGGCCTCCGAATTGCGATAACCCAACTCCTCGCGCCGCGTCGAGCCGCCGGCCTCGACGAGGAATAGGCGGCCCGCGCCGCCGGGCTCCCAGCCCTTCGCGACGCTGAAGCGCAGCAGCTCCGCGTCGCGGTCCGAATCGAAGCGCCGTTTCGCGAAACCGACGCTTGCCGACACGTTTAGACCAAGGGAGACGTCCTCGGTCCGGCCCACGGTATTGAGCTCCTGCATCTCGCGAAAATCGTCCTCGACGAGCTGCCAACCGATCCAGGGGTACACGAGCTTGCGGTCGGGAGGCAGCAACAGCGGCTGCGGGACGTCGGTCGTCGCGCGAAACGTATGCTCTTCGTACGCGACCCCGACGAGCCAGCGGCGTGCACGGCGGCCGATGAGTCCGCGCGACCAGCCGCCTTGCAGCGTGAACTGGTCGATCTCGTGACCGAACTCGTCGATCTCCTCGCCGAGGTCGTACATCGTGTCGATGCGCGTCTCGTCGTGAATGCTTCCGCCGAGCGCCCAGCGCGCGTCGAGCGCGTAGAACGGCCGTTCGACCGAGAGCTGATGCCGCTCGCCGTCGCTCGCAGTGGCGAACGAGGCGCGTAGCCGCACGCGGCTGCCGAGCACGTTGCGGTCGGCGTAGCCGACGGCCGTGCGGTCGCGATCGATCTCGCTCTCGTGCGAGATCTCGAAGGTCTTGCCCGTGCCGAACAGATTTTCGTCCGAGAGGCCCAAGCCCCATTCGGTCTTGCCGCCTTTGTGGTCCAACTTCACGTCGAATGCGAGCGACCAGGAATCGCGCACGCGTACGTTCACATCGACGCTGTTGGTCGCGGTGTCATAGGTGCCGGGCTCGACGGTCGCGTCGGCGATGAAGCCGCCGGCACGCAGCGCGCGCGCCGACTCGTCGAGCAAGCGCCCGACGAACGCGTCGCCGACCTGGAATAGCAGGATGTCCTCGATGACGCTGGGCCGCGTGCGAATGTGGACGCGGTTGGCCCAGCGGTAGAGCTTTTTATCTTCGTCTGGATTGTTCGGATCGAAAATGTTGTCGACGGTGATGTGGATGGCGCGAATCGTCGCGCCCGTCTGCTCGAGGCGAGCGCGCACGTTCGCGGCTTGCTGCGCGGCCTCCGCGCCGGGCTCTTCTTGCGCCGTGGCGAGCGGCGCCGTGAGCCACAGGGCTGTCGCTGCGCCACAACAACGAAGTAGGCGGCTAGGCATGGCGGCCGAGCCTAACCACGGGCGCGCGAAAAAAATGTGCCGCGCTACCCAGATCAGGCTCCCTTCGTGCCAACGAGCTGCGCCACAGCCACCGTGCGGCCGTCGGGATCGGTCAGCAAACCCTCGTAGCGGTACCGCACCTCGAGCTCCGACGCCGAGCGCGCGAGCTCGCCGGGCGCAAGTCGGAACGCAGCGCTCGTGGGGCCCGCGACGTCGGCGGTCGTCGCCAGGTGCTGCTCGCAGACCAGCGTGCCTTCTCTCGCGAGGCGTGCGAGCAAATGCGGCATCAGCCCGCGGTGAACGTAGCGCACCCAGACGATGAGCTCGAACGGACCCGGCGGCAGCGCCGTGTCGGGCTCGTCGTCGAGATCCGTGCACGACCACGCTAGTTCCAAGTCCCGTGCCGCGGCCTCGCGGCGGCCGCGCTCGAGCGCGACGGCGGAGATGTCGAGCGCAGTCACCGTGAACCCGTGAGCGGCGAGATAGAGCGCGTTGCGCCCGGCGCCGCACGCCACGTCGAGCGCGCGGCCACGCGGCAGTCGCGGCACCCAGTCGGCCAGCAACGCCGTGGCGTGAGTGCGGCCCTCATAGGCGCCGTCCCGATAACGCGCATCCCACTTGTCGCGTTCGGCCGCGCTCACTTGGGTCAGAGGCGAATCACGACTTCGCCCCGCGCCTCGACCTCGCGCAACGCGAGCGTAAGCGTGTCGCCCTGCGGCGCGAACTGCCATTGGCGAATCGTCTCGGCGGCGCTCGTACCGAAGCACGCGAGCGCCAGGCTCGTGACGGCGATGCTGCGAATCAGAAAGCGGCGCATGGCGATTTCCTCGTTGCCGTTAGTCGCCGGTCATTGTCGTCGTTCTCGGTCGCGGTCCGCGACCTGCGACCAATGCCACGGCTCGTACTCGAAGCCGTAGCGATTGTTGCGCCCGTACGGCATGCCGAAGCCGAACGTTAGGGCATTGGCTTTGAGCCACGCGAACGCGCGCGAGCTCGCGAATTCCGCCGTGAGCGGCCGCGTGCCCGGCGTCGCGATGTCGATGGCGCGCCCCGTGTGGTGCTCGCTGAAGCCTGGCGCGGCGTTGACCGTCAGAATCGCCTCGATGGCCTGACCGGCCGCGAGCTTGCGGCGGATGAGCTCGGCTTGATGGCGAATGCTGCGGAATCCCGAAACCATGAGCAGGTGCACGCCCGTGTCGCCAGCCGCTTGCTTCATGTCGCGCCAGGCGGCCGCCGTTTCCGGCGCGAGCCTCTGCATGGTGCCGAGGAGGTTCGGCTCGATATCCGTCAGCTCCGTCGCTTCGGCGAATGCCGGGCGATGGGGGCTTACGCCGTAATCGGCGGCGATACCGAGCTCCGCGAACAATTCCGTGCCACTCATGGAATGAGTGTACTACCGAGCGCCCGACCCGGGCGACGCAGGCGCGGCCGCGGGCTTGCGCCGCAGCGCCGTGAACATCGAGAACTCCCACGGCCGCAGCGCGAACAACGCGCTGCAGCTGCGCCGCTCGGCGAGCGGCAGAGCGGCATCGTGGCGCGCGAGCTCGTCGAACTCGCGCGCGAGACGGTCGATCGACTGCTGGAGCGAACCCAAGCTCGCGCGCGACAGGAGCCCCGCGACGAATCTCGATTGCTCCCCGGGCCCGGCGAACGTCGAATCGAGAAACTCGCGCTGGACCTCGCGCGCGACGAAGCGCTGCACGGGACCGTTCTTGCGCCACGTGAAGTTGCGCGCCGTCAGCAACTTGACGCGGTTGAACGGGAGGAGCTCGATGATGCGCGCGCGATGCAGGCGAATCAGTAGGCGCTCGGCTTCGGGGTCGTCGATCGTGAACGTGCTCGTGATCTCGGCCAGCGACCAGCCGTTCAACAGCAGGTACATCATGAGCAGCAGCTTCGGATCGGCGAGCAGCGCGTCCTCCTGCTCGGGCGTGAGCTCGGTCAGGAACTCGCGGCGCTCGTTCATGAGCGCCACGAGATCGCCGATCTCGAGCCCGACGGCGTTGCAGATCTGCTCGAGGCCTCTGAGCGTGAACGATTGCCGCGCGAACTGCCGCTTGACGCTCGACTCGCTCAAGTTCAGCCGTCCCGCGAGGACGGCATAGGTGATGCCTTGGGCCTTGAGATGCTTCTTGAGCTCCGTGACGAGCAGGCTGACCTGGGCCATAGTGCGCACCCGTGATGTTAAGTCGGCGGTTTCCGGGATCAGAGTATCGTAAATCGATACCGAATGGCGTAGAGCCCGGCCTTCGATCACGAGCAGGGACGCAATTTCGCTACCTTCGCGATACTGCGTGCCCATGACGAAACCAATCCACACCGCCCTCAAAGCCCTGTTCGTGCTGTTGGCCACGGTCACCGTGACGGTGGCGGATACGCCGGCCGTAAGCTGGCAGTGCCCACCGGCGTCTCCGGTGGCCGCCGCGCCGGAGAGGGGGCGCCTGCTGATCCTGCCCGGCGTCGGCAACACGAGCTTCCATCTCGCGGGGTTCGTCGAGCGTGCGCAAGCGCAGTTGCCGAATTTCACGATCGACGTGCGGCCGTGGGGCGTGCCGTTCCTCACGATTCACAACTTGCGGGCACACGAGCGCAACGTCGCGACCGCCGCGCGCATGGCCGAGGAGATAGCCGCTTGGCGCCGCGCGCATCCGACCGAGCCGCTCTACCTCGTCGGCTACTCGGGCGGCGGTGGGATGGCGACGCTCGTCACGGCCGCGCTGCCGGAAGACGTGCACATTGACCGCTTGATTCTCGTGGCCCCGGCCATCGCGCCCGACTATTCGCTCGAGCGCGACGTCTTGCCGCACGTCCGCGAGTTCGTCGTCAACTACTCGAGCGAGCGAGATCTGCAAGTGGGCTGGGGCACGCGCACGTTCGGCACGATCGATCGCAAGCGCACGGTGAGCGCCGGCGCCGTCGGCTTCGACTTCGCGCACCCACAGCTGCTCGAGTATCGCTGGTCGACAGCCGACGAGCCGCTCGGGCACTTCGGCAATCACATTGCCTACCTCGGTCAGCGCTGGCAGGCGGCGAAGCTCATGCCGGCGCTCGATCCCTCGCTCGACTCGAGCGATCTCGCCGCGCGCTGGGCGCTCACCTGCCAGGAGTCGTGACATGACGGTGTTCGTGTTCGCGTTGCTCGGCCTCGTCGTCGGCGGTGCGCTGCTCGGCGAGCTCGGCGGGTTCGTGTTCGGTGCGATAGGCGGCGCC
>DATFFV010000276.1:0-7751 GCA_035249885.1 Gammaproteobacteria bacterium
CGACCGCGACCTCGAGGCGACACTCGCGCAGCGCCGCGGACCACTCGGCCGCGCTGAGCAGCACGGGCAGTCGCCAGCCTTGCTGAAACAGAGCCAGATCTCCGGTTCCGCGCACGGCGGGCAGCGGCATGTCGTCGACGATCGCGAGCCAGCCAGCGGGATCGAGGCGCGTCGTAAGCGCGCGCAACGTAGCTCTGGGATCGGGAGAGTGCGCCAATGACTCGATCGCGATGACCGCATCGAAGCGTGCTGCCGGCGGCTCGTCGTAGCTTTGCGTGCGGATCTCGACGCGGTCGGCGAGCCTCAAGCGCGCAAGCGCGCGGCGGCCGATCTCGGCCTGGCGCGGGCTCAGCGTCAAGCCCGTGAATCGCGCCGAGCAGCGCGCGGCGAGCGCGACCATCGTGCCGCCCATGCCGCAGCCCGCATCGAGCACTAGCCTAAGATTCTCGAGCGGCAGGGCGTCCGCTAAGAGGTCGTGGATGCGAGTGACCGTGGGGCGCCCGCCAGCCGCCGGGTCGGCCAGGGCACGATGTATCGTGAGCTCGCCGCGGCCGCCGCCGTAGCCGAGTCGCCGCGCGACGGCCGTCCATGCGGCGAGGCCGTCGTAATAGGCGCCCGTCGCACCCTCTTGCTCGCCGGCGTGCACGTGAGTGCCGGCGCGCGCTCCGCTCAGCGGAAGTTCCAGTCGACCATGACGCCGGCGTAGCCGTTACGGCCCGGGCCGGCCTCGAAAAAGCGGCCGCCGGGCGCGTTCAAGCGCACGTTGGCCGTGTAGGACTCGTCCGTGAGGTTGTGGACGCCGGCGAACGGCGACAAGATGAGGTTGCCGACATCGATGTCGTAACCGAACCGTAGGCTCATGAGCGTGTAGTCGTCGACGAAACCGAATGCCGTGTTGCCGTTGTCGCCGAATTGCTCGTCCGTGAAGATCGCGTCGGCGGCGATGTACCACCCGCGCGGCGCCGTGTAACTGATTCCCCCGAACAGCACGTTCTCCGCGGTACCGGGAATCACGTTGCCGGTGAAGTTGGTATTCGTCGAGTCGACGAAGTTCTCGAACGCGAAGTCGGAGTATGCGTAGCTGACCGTCGTCTGCAAGCGGTCCGTCGGCGACCCGACCCACGAGAACTCGAGCCCGTCGCGCGTCGACTGGGCGGCGTTCTGGAAGTAGTTGCGGCCGGCGACTGGAACTCCTAGAGGGCCCGGCATCGTGAATACGGGGTACGGGATGAGCTCGTCGTCGACGTCGATCGTGAACAGCGCGACCTCATAGCGGCTCTTCGAGCCGATCCGGCCGCGGAAACCGATCTCGAAATTCTCGGCCATTTGCGGCGACAGGCTCGAGTTGAAGCCGCCCTGGCTCTGGAACGGCTGGTTGAGCTCGGTCGTCGTCGGCGTCTCGAAGGCGCTCGAGAGCGTGGTGTAGAAGTTGAGGCGGTCGGTGAGGTCGACGACGAGGCCGATCATCGGGCTCGTGTCGTCGAACTCGAGCACGCCGCTGTCGTTGCCGTCCGTGAGGAAGCGGTCGGTGACGTCGAACTCGACTTGGTCGAACCGCACGCCGACCGTCAGCAAGACTCGCTCCGACACGCTGAGCTCGTTCTGCAGGAAGATGCCCTGGCTCGTGACGTGCTCGTTCTGATCGAGCGTCAGCGCTCCCTGAACGCTGGCGACGTTGTTGTAGCGCCGGCGGTCGTCGTCCTGATCGTCGAAGTCGACGCCGACGATGAAACGATTCGGCCGGTCGAGCAAGAAGCCTTCGCGGCTGTAGCTGAACCCGCCGCCGACGAACTGCCGGTCGAGGTCGACGATGCCGCCGGGTGAAATCGGCAGCAAGTTGCCGAAATCGCGTGTCACGTAGTAGTTGCGCGCCTGGATCGAGCCGCGTTCGCCGAGCGGCATCGAGTAGACGAACCCGATGCGCCTTTGCTCGAGCGACTCGCCGGCGTCGAACGTCACGTTCGAGGGCCACGCGGCACGCGGGTCGCTCTCGGCCAGCGCACGGGTGACGCCGCCGGGGTCGTCGGATACGGGTTGGTCCGTGAAGCTCACGAGCGTCAGGAGGCTGCGGTCCTTGCCGAGGTCGACGTCGAATCGACCCGTGACCAGCTTGTTCTCGTAGGCGCTCTGCGCGCGGTAGCCGTCCATCTTCTGATCGGACAGGCTCACGAGATAGTTGAGGCGATCGGTCTCGCCGCCGGTCTTGAACTGTGTCTTCTCGTAGCCGTAGCGGCCCGTGGTCAGGCGCACCTGGGCATACGGATCGGCGCGGCCGCCTTCCGAGGTCAGGCTGATGACGCCGCCCGAAGCGTTGCCGTAGAGCGACGAGCTCGGGCCGCGGATGACTTCGATCTGGCTCGTCGCGCCCAGGTCGATGCTGTCCACGGAGCCCTGGCCGTCGGGCAGCGTTTCGGGGATGCCGTCGATGAGCACCTTGATGCCGCGAATGCCGAACTGCGCGCGCGCGCCGAAGCCCCGGATCGAGACGCGGAGATCCTGTGCGAAGTTGTAGCGGTTCTGCATGAACACGCCGGGCACGCGACCGAGTGCCTCGTCGAGCGCGAGCTGCTGGCGCGCGAACTGAATGTCGTCCTCGCCGACGACGCTCACGGCGGCGGGCGTGCGGGCGAGCGTCCGCTCGATCATCGTGGCTGTCACGATGATCTCTTCGAGCGGATTGGCGGGCGGCTGATTCTGTGCATGGGCTGCCGTGCCCAAGAGCAGGAGTGCTGCCGCGCAACAAGTCAGGCCGTGGTGCCAGCGGAATCGGCGCATGGGAATCCCGTTCGGAATCGAGGTGTTGAGGGCCGCTATCATGACCCACGGCGGCCCAGGGCGGCAACGCCCGCCGCGCGGGCGTCGCCATGGCGCAACAGCTCGTCGTCAGGCGTGAAATGGCACGGTCTTACGGGCACACTGGTGCCTTCCCCGCAAGGCGACGTAGGTTTCGATGGATTTCATCTCCACGGCGGAGCTCGTGGCGCTCGCCCAGGTCGTCGTGGTCGACCTGGTGCTGGCCGGCGACAACGCCATCGTCGTCGGTATCGCCGTCGCGGGGTTGCCGGCGCAGCAGCGCTGGCGCGTCATGGTGCTCGGCATCGCCGCGGCGACGCTGCTGCGCATCGTATTTGCCTACTTCACCACGGAGTTGCTGCAGATCATCGGTTTGCTGCTCGCGGGTGGGCTGCTGCTGCTCTGGGTGTGCTGGAAGCTGTGGCGCGAGCTGCGCAGCGGCCGCATGGTGCAATCCGCGGACGCACACGCGGCGCGCGAGGTGCTGGCCGACGACCCGGCCGAGGCGGATAGCGTTCCACTGGCGCCGAAAACGATACGGCAAGCCGCGATTCAAATCGTCGTGGCCGATGTCTCGATGTCGCTCGACAACGTGCTCGCCGTGGCAGGCGTCGCGCGTGAGCACCAGTGGGTGTTGGTCTTCGGCCTCGCCCTGTCCGTTGCCTTCATGGGGCTCGCGGCTGCGGTCATCGCGCGGTTGCTCGCGCGCTTCCACTGGATCGCTTACGTCGGCCTCGCGATCATCTTTTACGTTGCGTTGCGCATGATCTACGACGGCACCAGCGAGGTTCTGGGGCGTTTCGCGGGCTAGTGGTGCGTCGTCTGCACGACGTACGTGCCCGTGAAGGTCACGGCGCGGCGCTCGCCGACGTCGATGGTGCAGTCGAGCGATAGGCTCGCGCGTCCGCTGGCGCGGAATTGCTCGAGTGCCGCTGCGACGGGCGCCGCGTCGGGTGCGCAGATCGCGACGAGATCGCCGGTCACGGCTTTGCGATATTGGATTTTGCTGTCCGCGACGACGATGAGGCCGCTCGAGCCGTGCTCGCGCCAGGCGAGCCACGCGGTGCCCCAGCCAGTGAGCACGCAGATCGAGAACACGCTGCCCGCGAACGCGGTACCGTGGAGATTACGGTTCGCTGCGAGCGGGGCGCGTACCGTCAACGTGTGGCCGTCGTAGCTCTGCACGGCGATGCGCATCGCGGCCGCGAGCGGTATGTCGCGATACCAAGTCTCCTCGAGCTCCCTAGCGAGTGCGGCGCGGTCCTGCATGAGCGCGAGTATCGCACGCGCGTGGGCGTGCCAACCGCAGCTCGCGCGGTGCTATGATCGAGGCACAAGCGGCGCCTCGCGCCGAACACGTCACGCTCGGGGGAACCATGTCGAATCGCACGCTTAAAATCGCGCTTTGGTCGCTGCCCGCCGTCCTGCCGGCGGCCGTCGCGTTCGCGCAAGGCCAGCAGCAGGACTTTTCGCAGGTCCAGATCAAGGTCCATGAGGTGGCGGGCAACGTTCACTACCTCGAAGGGCAGGGCGGCAACGTCGGGGTGCTCGTCGGCGACGACGGCGTGCTCATGATCGACGATCAGTTCGCGCCGCTTTCCGAGAAGCTCACGGCCGCGATCCGCACGCTTTCGCAGAAGCCGATCCGCCTGCTCGTCAACACGCATATCCACGGCGACCACACGGGCGGCAACGAGAACTTCGGCAAGATGGGCATCGATATCGTGGCGCACGACAACGTCCGTGTGCGCCTCGCGCGCGGCGTCAACAACCAGCCGCCGTCGCCGGCCGTTGCGTTGCCCGTCGTGACCTACGGCGACCGCATGGCGCTGCACTTGAACGGCGAGACCGTCACGATCGGCAAGCTGCCGCCCGCGCACACCGACGGCGACAGCTTCATCCATTTCGCGAACGCCGACGTGATCCACGCCGGGGACGTGTTCCGGACCACTGGCTATCCGGGCGTGGACGGCAACAACGGCGGTACCGTGAAGGGCACGATCGACGCGCTGCAGGCGCTCGTCGACATGGCCGGGCCGAACACGAAGATCATTCCGGGGCACGGCGTCATTTCGACGCGCGACGACGTAGCGGCGTTCCGCACCAACACGATCGAAGCGCAGCGCCGCATCACCGAGCTCATCGAGCAAGGAATGACGGTCGAGCAGGTCGTCGCCGCGAACCCGACCGCGGATCTCGCGACGAAGTTCGTAACGAGCGGACCGCCGCCAGACGAGGCGGGGACGCAGCGCTTCCTCACGGGGTTCTACAACGCCGTCAAGGCAGAGCTCGAGTAGACCGCCGCGCAGGCGGCCCACGGCTTTGACCCGGCCGACGGTCCTCATCTATCGGCCGATCGACGAGAGCGGCGACTCGCACCAGCTCCTCGAAGCGGCCGGCTGCAACGTCATCGTCGCGCCGGCCGACGCGGACGGCGCCCGGCTTGCGGGGCTCGCGGTCGGCGTCGATGCGCTGCTCGGCGCCACGTTTCGCGGCCACATGGATCGCGAGTTCCTCGCGATCTCGCCGCGCCTGCGCATCGTCGCGAAGTACACCATCGGCGTCGACGACGTCGACGTCGAGGCCGCGAGCGAGCTCGGCGTGCTCGTGACGCACTGCCCCACGGAAGCGAACTGGGGCGGCGTGGCCGAGGGCACGGTCGCCATGATCCTTACGCTATTGAAGCGCATCCGTGAGCGCGACCGGCACGTCAAAGCCGGCGGTTGGCGCGACCCGCCAGTTTACGGCACTTACTTAGGTCGTCGTGCCGACGGTTATCCCGGCATCACGATCGGCATCATCGGACTCGGGCGCGCGGGCTCCCGCCTCGCGGACCTGCTCGAGCCCTGGGGCGCGCGAGTGCTCGCAGTCGATCCTTACGTCGACTCGGCCAAATTCGCGCGCCACGGCGTCGAGCGAGTCGATCTCGAGACATTGCTGCGCGAGGCCGACGTCGTGACGTTGCACTGTAGTCTCACGGCCGAGACGCGCGGCCTCATCGATCGCCGCCGGCTCGCGCTCGTCAAGCCGACGGCCGTGCTCGTCAACACCGCGCGCGGTGCCGTGGTCGATCTCGACGCCCTCTGCGACGTGCTCGACGCCGGCACGCTCGCGGCTGCGGCGCTCGACGTTCTGCCCGAGGAACCCGTGCCGCGCGACGCGCGCATCCTCAAGCTCGGCGATCGCGTCTTGCTGTCGCCGCACATGGTAGCCGCCAATCAGGGCGGTACGCTCGGTGCCGCGATTCCCTGGGCCGCGCAAGCTGTGCTCGCCGCGCTGCGCGGCGAATTACCCGATTGCGTCTACAACACGGAAGCCGCGGCGCGGTGGCAGAGGCGGTTCGGCGGCCGGTCGTTACTCGTGCCGCGTGCGGCGCGCGGCTGATGCACGGTTCGGCAGCGGGCTATACTCGGCCATGAACAGCGCCCTGCAACCGGGTGTCCGCCCGCGCGAGGTTTTCGCCTGGGCGATGTACGATTTCGCGAACTCGGGCTATACGACCGTAGTCGTCACGGCTGTCTTCAACGCCTATTTCGTTGGCGTCGTCTTCGCCGGCCAGAGCTGGGGCACCTTCGCGTGGACTTTGGCTCTGTCGATCAGTTATGCGCTCATCATCCTCAGCGCCCCGATCATCGGCGCTTACGCCGACGCTCATGCGGCCAAAAAGCAATTGCTCGCGATCACGACCGCAGGCTGTGTGCTCGGCACGGCGTTGTTGTCCTTGGTCGGCCCGGGCGATCTCGCGCTGGCGTTCGCGTTGATCGTGTTGTCGAACGTTTTTTTTGGCACGGGCGAGAACATCGTGGCGGCGTTCCTGCCCGAGCTCGCCCGGGGTGAGGCGATGGGCAAGGTGTCGGCCTGGGGTTGGTCCTTGGGTTACCTCGGTGGGCTGCTCACGCTTGCGGTGTGTTTGGCGTACGTGATTTGGGCCAGAGGCCAGGGCCAAACGGAAGCCGAGTTCGTTCCCGTCACGATGTTGATCACGGCGGGTGCCTTCGCCTTGGCTAGCTCGTTCACGTTCCTGCTGCTCAAAGAGCGTGCGCTCCCGCAGCAAGCGCAAACAGGCGGCACCGTGCGCGCGCTGGCGCGCGTGGCGGAGACGCTGCGCCACGCTGCGCAGTTCAAAGATCTGCTGCGGTTCCTGGGCTGCATCGTGTTGTTTCAATCGGGCGTGCAAACGGTGATTGCGGTGGCCGCTATCTATGCTCAGCAGGCCATGGGCTTCACGACGCAGGACACGATCGTGCTCGTTCTGCTCGTGAACATTACCGCGAGCCTGGGCGCCTTCGCGTTCGGCCAGTGGCAAGACCGGCTCGGTCACCGCAAGACACTAGCCCTGACGTTGCTCGGATGGTGCGCCATGGTGGTCATCGCGTACTTGAGCACGGGTCGAGCCGGTTTCTGGGTGGCCGCTAACATCGCCGGTGTGTGCTTGGGCGCGAGCCAATCGGCAGGCCGGGCTCTGGTCGGCTACTTGACGCCTGCCGACCGGCACGCGGAGTTTTTTGGGCTGTGGGGTTTTGCCGTGAAACTTGCGTCGATCCTGGGACCTCTGACGTACGGCGCGGTCACTTGGCTCACCGACAACGACCACCGCACCGCGATGCTCATCACGGGCACGTTCTTTGTTCTCGGGCTCGTCGTGCTCAAGAGCGTCGACCCCGAGCGCGGCCGTCGCGCCGCCGTCGCGTAAGAGGTGCCGGTGTTACGGTTTCGGGTGAACCGAAACCGCAACACCGGCACCGAACGGCACAACACCGGCACCGAACGGCATAACGCGATTCCAGGTTCGTCTTGGCTTCATGGCTGCGTTGGGGCATCGTACGCGCCACAGCGAGAGTCCGGGGCATAGTCGCGAGTGGCCGACAAGAAGATTTTGTACGTCTTCCCCGGGCAGGGGTCTCAATACCGCGGGATGGGGTCGGACCTCGTTGCCGAGTTTCCCGTCGCGAAAGACA
>DATFFV010000277.1:0-10909 GCA_035249885.1 Gammaproteobacteria bacterium
CTGCGCGTTGACGGCGTGCGGCTCGGGCGACGGGTTTGTCGGCGCGGGCAGTGCGGGTGGCCCGCTCGCTCCGAACTTCGACTCGATCCAAGCCAACGTCTTCGAGCCGCTGTGCGAGTTCTGCCACGCGGGCGCTAACGCCCCCGCCGGTCTGCGGCTCGATGCCGCGAACAGCTACGCGATGCTCGTCGGCATTGCGAGCGTCGAGCAGCCGAGCCTCCAGCGCGTCGCAGCGGGCGACCCGAACAACAGCTATCTGATCCAAAAGCTCGAGGGCACGGCCGCGGTCGGCGAGCGCATGCCGGCCGGCCTGCCCGCGCTGCCGCAGGCCGACATCAATGTCATCCGGCAATGGATCGCCGACGGCGCACAGCCGAGCTCGGCCGCAGGTGGCCCGATCCGCGTCACGTCGTTGTCGCCGGCGCCGAATGCGACGGTGCTCGCGCTGCCGGCTTCGATCACCGTCGGCTTCAGTCGCGACCTCAACGCACCCTCCGTGACCACGGCGACGTTCACGCTCGTGCGTGCCGGGGCCGACGGCGTGCTCGGTACTGCCGACGACGTCGCCGTGACGCCGGCGTCGGTGACCGTGCCGGGCGCGAATCCGCGCTCCGCCGTCATGGACCTCACCGGCGTCGCCTCGGCGTTCGACCGTTATCGCATCCGGCTCGTCGGCACTGGCCCGGCCGCGATCCTCGACTTGGCGGGTAACGCGCTCGACGGCGAGCCGATACGCTTGCTGCCGTCGGGCGACGGCGTCGCCGGCGGCGATTACACGGCCACCTTCACCGTGGCCGGAACCCTGGCGACGTTGACGTCGATCCAGACCAACGTGTTCGCGCAGCGCTGCTCGGGTTGCCACAACGGCGTCGGCGCGACCTTACCGGGCGCGATGAACCTGACGAGCGCGAGCGCGAGCCACGCCGCCCTCGTCGGCGTCGCGAGCCTGCAGGTGTCGACGCTGAATCGCGTCACGGCCGGCAATCCCAATGACAGTTACCTGATCCGGAAGCTCGAGGGCGGCCCCAACATCGTCGGCAACCGGATGCCGCTAGGTGGCCCGTTCCTCCCGCAGACGACGATCGATCAGATTCGGCTGTGGGTCACGAACGGCGCGGCTCAGTAGGGGAAAAGCCATGAAGCCAATGCAAATCGTCATCGCATCATTGCTCGGCCTCCTCGCGCTCGCGCCGCGCGCGGCTCTCGCGGAGCCCTACCTCGCCGTCGAAAGCGGCTTGAAGTGCGGCAACTGCCACGTGAATCCGAGCGGCGGCGGCAAGCGCAACGTGTTCGGCACGCTCTACGCGCGCAACGAAATCTCCGCGCGCGCCGTCGAGCTCGCCGAAGGACGCATGCCGTGGAACGGCGACGTCGTGAGCCGCTGGTTCGCCGTCGGCGGCGATTTCCGCGGCGGCTATGGGTCGGTCGACGTGCCGGGCTTCGCTCGGGCAACGGACACCGACGTCACGCGCGCCACGGTGTATGCGGAATTCCGCGTCGTGCCGAATCTCCTGTCGGTCTACGTCGATCAAAAGGTTGCGCCCGACGGCTCCGACAACCGCGAGGCCTATCTCATGCTCACGCCGCTCGAGGGCAAGCTCACGGTCAAGGCCGGCCAACTGTTCGTGCCGTTCGGCTTACGTCTACAGGACGACAATACGTTCGTGCGCCAGACGACCGGCGTCAACTTCCTGACGCCCGACGACGGCGTCGAGGTCGGGCTCGAGCTCGCGAAATGGTCGGCGCAGCTCGCGGTCATCGAGGGAACGGCGGGCTCCGACGATCAAGTCAGCGCTACGGCCGTTTACGTGCAGCCGCGTTGGCGTGTGGGCGCGAGCGTCAATACGAGCGAGGATGCCTTCGGCGACCGCGAGATGCAGAGCGTGTTCGCGGGCCTCAAGACGGGGCCGATCTCGTGGCTCGCCGAGGTGAGCGTCGTCACCGACGAGTCGCCGTTCAGCGAGCGCGATTTCTACGCGACGCTGCTCGAGGGCAATTGGCGCGTACGCAAGGGCCACAACTTGAAGGTCGGCTACGAGTTTCTGGAGCCCGACAGCGACCGTGACGAAGACGAGCAGGAGCGCTACAGCGTCGTGTGGGAATACTCGCCGCTGCAGTTCGTGCAGGCACGCGCGGGCGCGCGGCGGTACAACGGCATCCCGAACATCGCCGTGAGCAACCGCGACGAGGTGTTCGCGGAGCTACACGTCTACTTCTGACGAGGCTCGAGCTCCGCGACGAGCGCGTTCGGCCGGCGGCCGCGCGCGCGAATCAAGAAGACGGACTGACGCAGCTCGTCGGTCCGGCCGACGGGCGTAAGCCCGTAGCGCTCGATGACGTCGCCCTCGATCGACGTGGGCACGGCGACGACGCCGAGCCCGCGCTGCGCGAAGCCCACGAGCAACGCACTGTCCTCGACGCGGCCCACGACGTGGGGACGCACATCGTGCCGCGCGAACCAGGCGGCCAGCGCCTGACCGAGCAGCGACGACGGCGGTGAGCCCGCGAGGAACGGCGCGCCGTCCAAGCAGCGGGGAAACTCGTGGCGCAATTCCTTCACGAGCGTCGGTGCCGCGAGAAACGTCATTCCCGAGTCCGTGAGCACCGACGCCTGCAGCGAACGGGCCAAGTTGGAGGGCACCGCCGTGTCGGCGAGCACGGCGTCGATCTCGCCGGCCGCCAAACGCCCGAGCAGCTCGCCGTAGGCGCCCTCGCGGCAGTAAAGCTCGAGCTCCTTGCGGTGGCGGTCGAGCACGGGCTGCAGCAACGCGACGGTCAGGAGCTTCGGCACGCTGTCCGTGACCCCGACGCGCAAACGCCGGGTCTTCGGCCGCGTGGCGTCGCGCAGCACCGCGCCGAGCTCGTCACCGAGCGCGAAGATCGCGTTGGCGTAGTCGAGCGCCGTTTGCCCCGCGGACGTCAGGACGAGCCGCCGGCCGACGCGCTCGAGCAGCGGCTGGCCCACGGACTCCGCGAGCTCCTGAATCTGGGCGCTGACCGTCTGCGGGGCCACGAACAGCGCCCGGGCCGCGGCCGTGACCGAGCCGCGGCGCGCCACCTCGGCGAAATAGCGCAAGTGTTTGAGGTTTAGGGCCTGCGATCGCATCTTCAGAAAAATCCTGATCGATCGGCCCGTATTTTCTGCTTTTTTTTGGTGTTGCTCCACCCTATGTTGGGCCTCTAAGTGACTCAGGATCCCCCGACTTTGTAGGAGCCAGCCTCATGAAGCGCATCGTTCTATTCCTCGCCACCAACCTAGCCATCGTCTTCGTCCTCTCCATCGCGGCCCGGCTGCTCGGCGTCGATCAATGGCTCGTCGCCAGCGGCGGCAATCTCGGTGGCCTGCTCGTGTTCGCGGCCCTGTTCGGCTTCGGCGGCTCGTTCATCTCGCTCGCTATGTCGAAGTGGATGGCGAAACGGGCCATGGGCGTGCAGGTCATCGCCGAGCCCAGGAGTACCGCCGAGCGCTGGCTCGTCGACACCGTGCGCCGGCAAGCCGAGGCCTTAGGTTTAGGCATGCCTGAGGTCGGCGTCTTCGATTCGCCGGCGCCGAACGCGTTCGCCACGGGCATGAGCCGCGACAATGCGCTCGTGGCCGTGAGCACGGGGCTCTTGCGGTCGATGCGTCAAGAAGAGGTGGAGGCGGTCCTCGGTCACGAGGTCAGCCACGTCGCCAACGGCGACATGGTGACGCTCGCGTTGATTCAGGGCGTCGTCAACACCTTCGTGATCTTCCTCGCGCGCGTCATCGGCGGCATCGTCGACCGCGCGGTCTTCCGCACCGAGGGGGGCCACGGGCCCGCGTACTTCGTCATCGTCATCGTCACCCAGCTCGTGCTCGGCATTCTCGCGAGCACGATCGTGTTCTGGTTCTCGCGGCAGCGTGAGTTCCGGGCCGACCGCGGCGGCGCGCAGCTCGCGGGCGCGCGCAACATGATCGGGGCGCTCGAGCGGCTCAAGGCCGCGCATGGCGGGCCGTTACCGACTCAGCAGCTCGCGGCCTTCGGCATCAGCGGCGGCGTCGGCGCCGGGATCAAGCGCCTGTTCATGACGCATCCGCCGCTCGACGAGCGCATCGCGGCGCTGCGCGCCACGCTCGACCGGTGACCCGGCGCGGTGGCCCTGGGAGAAAGTCTCGTGTAAAACAGCGCGATGAGCTCCGTGACCTACATCGCGCCCGAGCGCAGGATTCGCCAAAAGCGCAGTCAGGTCACGTACGACGCGCTCATCGAGACGGCGTTCGCACTCCTCGAGGACAAGGAGTTCGACGACGTCTCGATCGCCGAGCTCGCGCAAGAGGCGGGCTACTCCGTGGGCGCGTTCTACGCGCGCTTCCGCAGCAAGGACGAGCTCTTCGACGCCATGGTCGTCCGCCATCTCTACAACCGCCGCAAGGTGCGCCGCGAGCAGTTCGCGGCGCTTGGCGACGCCGAGCTCCTTCACGCGCTGCTCGGAGAGACGGTGCACTACTATTGGGGGCGGCGCCGATTCTGGCGCGCGGCGATGATCCGCAGCATTCGCGACCCCCAGTTCTGGGTGCCGATCCGCGCGCTAAGTCACGAGTTCGCCGACTCCATGATCCGTCGCATCGCGGCGCGCGCGCAGCGCTCGTTGACGCGCGACGAGGATGCGAATGTGCGCTTCGCCGTGCAGCTCGCATTCGGCACGATCAACAACACCATCCTCAACCGGCCAGGCCCTTTTCTGCTCGATCAAGAACAATTCATAGAGAATCTGGTGCGGGCGTTTCGGCTGGTGTCGGGCTACGATGAGCTCGTCGCAAAGGCCCCGGCGCGCGGCCGCAAGGCGCGGAAGACCCGATGAAATCGTTCGTGTCGTTGTTCGTGGCGGCGCTCGTCGGCGCCGCGTCGCCATCGGCGCTCGCGCAATCGCTTGCCGACGAGCTCGCGTGGGCTTACGCGATCACGCCGGGCACCGCCCCACCCGCACCCGTCGACGACGGCACGCGCTATTCGCTGCCCGGCAGCGAGGGGAGCTTCACGCTCGACGAGATCCGCAACCGCCAGGGACCCGCCGATTGGTTTCCCGGCGACCACCCGACGATGCCGCCCATCGTGGCCAAAGGCCGTGCCGAGGCCGGCATCTGGGCGTGCTCGATGTGCCATTACCCGAACGGTAAGGGCCGGCCCGAGAACGCGAGCGTCGTCGGACTACCGACCGAATACTTCGTCCAGCAGATCTATGACTTCAGGAACGGCCTGCGGGCGAGCGCCGAGTCGCGCAAGCCCAACACGCCGCTCATGACCGGTTTCGCCGCAGCGATGACGGATGCCGAGATCCGCGAGTCCGCAGCGTATTTCAGCGCGATCCGTTGGACGCCTTGGATCGACGTCATCGAGACCGACACCGTGCCGAAGACGCGCATCTTGGGCGGCATGCACCTCAAGCTCGAAGGCACGGACGCGGGCACGGAGCCGCTCGGGCGACGCATCGTCGAGTCGCCCATCAACACCGAGCACACGGAGCGCCTGCGCAACCCACGGTCGGGCTTCGTCGCGTACGTACCGCGCGGCTCGATTGCGCGGGGCGAAGCGCTCGCGCGCGGCGGCAAAACGACGGCCTGCGCCGTGTGCCATGGCGAGAACCTCGACGGCCTTGCGATCGTGCCGAGCCTGCGCGGCCGGTCGCCCAGCTACCTGGCGCGCCAGCTCGCCGACATGAAGGAAGGCAAGCGCCGCGGCGCGTGGACGCCGCTCATGACACCCGTCGTGGCGCCGCTCACGGCCGACGACATCCTGAATCTTGCGGCGTACTTGGCCTCGCTCGAGCCGCGCCCCTAAGCGTTATTCACTGCGGAGGAATCGCCATGCGCCCGTTACTCGCGACCGTCACGTCGGCCCTGCTCGCCACCGTCATGCTCGGTGACGCCGCTGCGCAAGCCGCTTATAGCGTACCCGCGAATGCGCCAGCCAATGTCAAGCGCGCCGTCGAGTCGAGCGCCCGCCCCGCCGAGCAACGCGAGCGCGATACCGACCGGAAGCCGGCCGAGACGCTCATGCTCCTCGACCTCGGCGAGGGTGAACGCGTCGTCGAGCTCGCGGCGTTCGGTCACTACTGGACGAACATGCTCGTCGAGGCCGTCGGCTCGTCGGGTCAGGTCGTCATGGTCGACATGCCGTGGACCGATCGCTTCGGCGGCGAAGCCGCGCGTGCCTTCGACGCTGCGCACGCGAACGCGACCTACACGCAAGCCCACTACAACCAAATGGAGCTGCCGCAGGACGTCGACGCCGTGCTCATGGTCCAGTTCTACCACGACCTTACGCGCGACAACGTCGACACGGCCGACATGAATAGGCGGATTCTCGCGGCGCTGAAGCCCGGTGGCATCTATCTCGTCGTCGATCACAATGCCGAGGCCGGCTCGGGCTGGCGCGACGCGTCGACGCTGCACCGCATCGACCCCGCCACGATCAAGAGCGAAGTCACGGCCGCGGGCTTCGAGCTCGTGCAGGACAGTCCGCTGCTCGCGAACCCGGCCGACGACCGCAGAGAGAACATGCGAGCCGAAGGCCTGCGCGGCAAAACCGACCAGGCCGTGCTCGTGTTCCGCAAGCCCGCGCGCTAGCTCATGGGAAAGCTCGTTCGCCCGTTCGCCGCACTGCGGCCGACGGCTTCCAGTGCCGCCGACGTCGTTGCGCCGCCCTACGACGTCGTCAGCACCGACGAAGCGCGAGCGCTTGCCGCAAGCCGGCCGCGGAGTTTTCTGCACATCTCTCGGCCCGAGATCGACCTACCGGAAGGCAGCTCGCCCTACTCCGACGAAGCCTACGCGCAAGGCGCGCGCAACCTCGAGCGGCTCGTCGCCGAGCGCGTGCTTGTCCGTGACGGCAAGCCGACCTTCTATCTCTACCGCATGGTCATGGGGGGCCATACGCAAACGGGAGTCGCGTTCGTCGGCTCCGTGCGAGCGTACGAGCAGAACCGCATTCGCCGCCACGAGCTCACGCGGCCCGACAAAGAAAACGATCGCGTGCGCAACATCGCGACCTTGAATGCGCAGACGGGACCCGTGCTGCTCGCCTATCGCGCGAGCGACGCCGTGCGCGAGCTGCTCGCCGTCGCGACGAACGCGGCGCCGCTGTTCTCGGTGATGGGGCCGAACGACGTGGTGCATACGGTCTGGGACACCACGCCCGCGACCGATGCAACGCTGGAAGCTGAGCTCAACGCGCTCGAAGGGCTGTATATCGCCGACGGCCATCATCGCTCGGCCGCCGCAGCCCGCGTCGCTGCCACGCGGCGCGGCTCACCGGACGCGAGCCACGAGTTCTTTCTCGCCGTCGCGTTCCCGCACGACGAGCTGCGCATCCTCGACTACAACCGTGTCGTCCGCGACCTGAACGGCCTTTCGCCCGAAGGGCTGCTCGCACGCATCCGCGAATCGTTCAGCGTGGAGCCGCTGCACGGGGCGAAATCGCCAGCGGGGCCGGAGACGTTCGCGATGTATCTCGCGGGCGCCTGGTACGAGCTTAAAGTTAGCTCCGCTCTCGTGCCGCACCACGATCCCGTCGCGAGCCTCGACGTGAGCCTGCTGCAAGACCATCTGCTCGCGCCGATCTTGAAGATAGGCGATGTACGCACCGATCCGCGCATCGATTTCGTGGGCGGCGTACGCGGCTTAGGCGAGCTCGAGCGGCGTGTGCAGTCGGGTCGCGCGGCCGTCGCGTTCGCGCTGCATGCGACGAGCATGGAGCAACTCATGGCCGTCGCCGATGCGGGCTTGCTCATGCCGCCGAAATCGACGTGGTTCGAGCCGAAGCTCGCCGACGGCCTGCTCTCGCACGTCCTCGATTGACCCGCTGCGCTCGCTCACGCCGCCGCGGCCGCCGCTGCGGCCTGCATCGTCTCCGCCAACACTCCGTAAGCCTTGACCCAAGCCGTTCGTGTCGGCGGCGTGAAGGCTGGGCCGAGCCCTTTTTCCAAGGTCCACAACAGCGCGTTCGCGACGGTGTTGTAGTCGCTGGCCTTCACGCCGTAAGTGGCGTGCCGGCGACCCAGATTCTCCACGGTCGGCACGAGCTCATCGAGGCGCGTGAGGCCGTTGATCGCGGCGTTGATCATCGCCATGAGCTTGCGCCCCTGCTCGTTCATGTCGCCCTTGAACAGGCCGCGTAGATCCGGGTCGAGCTCGAACAACTTGCCGTAGAAGAGCTCGGCCGCGGTTTCCTTGATTGGCACAACCTTCTTCCAGGATTCCTGGACCAACAATACTTCCTCAGGTGTCATGACTGTCGCTCCCTATGATTCACGTGATCTCCACCGGTGGCCGCATCTACTGCATCGGAATGCGCAGCACGACACCGCCCATGACGTCGTTGAGCTTGAAGTCGGTCCGCGGCGAGTCCTTGTGACCGTTGTGGCAGCTCACGCACGCCGGCGAGATCGCTTTGTCGGGGTAGACGGCCGTGAAGTACGTCGTGCCGCCGAGCACCTCGTCCTTGTAGAACGGCGTCGCCGGGTTGGCGACCAACGCCTCGAGGCCCTCCCTCTCCACCGCCGTCTTCGGCATGTTTTGCTTGTTCACGGCCCACAGCGACAACAGCGAGTACGTGAACCCGGCGTTGCGCTCCGCGACCATCTCCGCGCCGAAGCGGAACATCTGTGCCGGCAATGGCAACGCCTTGTCGTCTTGCCAATGCTCGCTGGCGGTGATCACCTTTTCCTCGTTCTGCAGGCGGTTGACGACGACACGCGTGTACACCGTCCGATCCGCCTCCATCACCGCGTGCAGGGCATCCGCCATTTGGCGGTAAGACACTCCGTCCGCCGCGAGCGCGGGCGCGGCAAGACCCGCCAAAACCGCGGCACCAACTCCGAGTCGCGAACCCTTCTTCCTGAACATGACAGCCTCCTGTCGAATGAGTGACGAACAACTCCTGAATTACTCGGTGCCCGCGCCTCGCTCGCGCGCAACGGCCATATCGATGCTCGGCACGTGCACGGAGGGGGCGCCGGCGAAGTTGCGCTCGACGAGCTCGGCATCCGCGAGCGCATCGAGCGCGAAAGACAAGCCGTGGCACGACTGGCAGACGGGTCGAATCATTTTCTCGCTCGGCCGCAGCGTGTCGTTCTGGTTGTGCTGCACGAACCAGGTCTTGAAGTCGTACTCGGGGTAACGGTGCTCGGCACGCGGCATGTGGCACGTCGCGCAGCTCACGCCCGAGCCTTCGGGCGCATCGCTTGCGACCTCGCGCCGCCAGAGCTCGGCGTGCGGCGAATCCTCGTAGGCGAGCGAGTGCCGATCGGCGTGGCAACCGAGGCACGCATCGACCGCCGCTCGGCGCACCGAGAAATCGTGAGCGCCGTGACACGTCGCGCAGTCGAGCGCCGTCTCGGCGGCAGCGAGCCGCATCGGCAACCGCGCCTGCGCGGGCGTCATCGGCCCGAGCCCTGCCGAGCCGCGCATGCCGTGCTTGCCCTGCCCGAAGCTTGCGCTCTCCAAGGCGTGACACGTGCCGCACGCCTCGACCGCCGGAGCCGCGATCCATGCCGCTGTAGCCGAGTCGCGATGGCACGCGCCGCAGTTGACGCCGGCCCGCGCGTGCGCCGTGCCGAGCCAGCCCTCGATGGCCTCGACCGTCGCCGCCTCGGCAGGTGCGTCGTGTTGCGCCCGGCCGAGCGGCTCGAGCGGATAGCGATCGCTCGGGTAGGTGGGCAACACGGCCGCCGTCTCGGCGAAGCGCGCGAGCGGCCGTATCTGTCGCGGCAGCTCCGCCGGCGCCGCGGCGTGCCGCAACAGAAAGTCCTCGTAGAGCGCGCGGTTGTCGTGGAAATTGTGACATCCCGAGCTCGCACAGGTCGTGAACGCCAAGCCCGCGTGGCTCGGCCGTTCCGTTCCGACGTCACGATGACACAGCACGCAATAGTCGTCGGGCTGCGTCACCGCCATCGCCGTGGTGATCTCGGGTCGATGCTCGATGTGACAAGCCACGCAGCGCGTCGCGTCGAGGCTCGCGAGCAACTCCGCGTTACGCGGATCCGTGAACTTCGAGAGCGGGTGTTTGTCGTCGGCGGCCTCGAGCTCGTCGCCGTGACAGCCCATGCAGGCCGCCTGCATGGAATCCGCGTCGCCGAACGCAGTCGTGTGGCAAGTCTCACAGGCCAGCTCGATCTGATGATGGCCGCTCGTCGTCGCGCCCGGCAGAAACGCTTTCCGTACCTGCGCGAGCAACGGCCTTTCCGCGGCGCGCTCGGTCATGAACAGACCCGCTGCGAGCGCGGCCGCACCGATCGCAGTCGCGGCGAGCCAGAGGTGTAATGTGACGCGTCCATGCCTCATGCCGCCCATCAGAAGTAGAACGTCTGGAGCACATGAAACGTGAGCAGCACGGGCAGCGGCGACGCCAACGCGATGTGGAGCCACACGGAGCGGCGCCGCAGCGGCGTTGCAAGCGCACCCAAACGGTGCTCGTTGGCCACGAGCAGGCTCGAAGCGCTACCGGCCAGGAGAACGCTGACGAACGTCGCAGCCAGCGCAAGATTCAGATTGGCGCCGAGCCTGCCGCCCGTGTGCAGCCATAGGGACAGCAGTCCCGCGAAGCCGAGCACCACGTGGCCAATACGCCACCAGGAGAAGGCCGTCGAGGCGAACCACCTGAGGCGCTTACGCGCCGACAGCAGCGTGCTCAGCGCCGCAGCGGCGAGTAACGTGTAACCGGTGAGCTCCTTCCAGCGAGCGTCGCGCCAGAGCTCGCTCAAGTGCCACGCGCTGTCGCGACTGGCGGCGTCGGGCAAATTCCACGGCAGCGCCAGCGGCAACGTGACGGCGGCGGTCACGGCGCCGAGCAATGCGAGAACGGTCGCATCCGAGACCGCACGAAGCCGCCCCACGCCGCCGATCAACTCATGAAGCAACGGGCGGCAGGATCCGCAGACGCTGCCGGCA
>DATFFV010000278.1:0-2476 GCA_035249885.1 Gammaproteobacteria bacterium
TGTGCTCGAGGATCGTATCGCGGAAACTCGCGTACCAGCTCGTGGCGTCGCGCACCGTGAGGATCACGCGCGCGTGGGGGAAAGCCACGCTAAGCTCGCGCCAGAACGCCGCAGCGGGCCAGTCGACGGCGGCGCGAAACCCTTGCAGCAACGCGCCCCAATCGGCCGCGCCGTCGCGTGCGGCCGCCGACCAGCGCGGCGCTTGCTCGGGACGTGCGGCCACCTGGACCATGTGGTGGCACGGTGCGATGCCGAGCGTCGCGAGGGCCGCCTTGAGCGACAGCGTGCCCGTGCGGCCGAAACCCGCGCCGATGACTTGCAGCGTCACGGCGCCACCGCCGTCGCGTTCAGCGCTGCTGCGCGGCGCCTACCAGCTCGCGTCCTCGCTCGCCTTCGCAGGATCCGCGGTGATATTGAGGACCGCACAATGGTGATACGAGAAGCCGCCTTCGCGGACGCCCGGGTGCTCGGCCATGAACTGAATGACTTGGAGCTGACACCCTTCGCAGGTGATGTTCGGGATCGTGATCTCGGTTTCCCAGTTGGCCGTCGGCCGCTCGGTGTGCGGCCAGAGGCCATCGACGAGGATCGGCGGCATCGGCGTCGTCATGATGAACGCCGACTGCGAGCGCAGCCCGCGTTCAGTGTCGTGCATCGTGACGGCCGGGTCGAGCGGGAGCAAGTTGCGCTTGCGCGCGAGCGAGATGCGATAGTGGCCTGGATGAAAGATCGATTCGTTGACGACGATCTTGAGCTTGCTGCCGCCCGTCACGGCCGTGACGGCTTCGGTCGGCTCACCGGGATCTGCGAGCGTCCCGCCGCAGGGGGCTAGCTTCTGCGGATCGCCGCGGTCGTCCTGCGCGAGCCACGAGGCCGGCTCGAGCAACTTGAAATGCGCGTTGACCGCGGGCGCGACGGCTGCGGCAACGGCGGCCACGGGTAAACCGAGCATCCACTTCCTCAAGGCAGCACCCCATAAAGACGTCTTGGCGTGCGTCATTGTAGCGGTCGCGCGGCGGGCCCGCCCGTGAAGATTTGTCGCAGACCCCAAGTGTTCGCCGAGTGCGGGCGCCTGTATGCTGGCGGCCGCCGACGGACGCTCGGCACGCAACGGAGTGCTATTCGGCCATGCCGAGCCGATCGGCGCTCCCGTCGTCGCCTACGGGCCGTTCGTCATGAACACACGCGAGGAGATCATGCAAGCCATGCACGACTACCAAGCCGGCAAATTCAACGCGATTCCGGCCGGGCGGGTCCAATGACCCGAGGCGCGGGCGTTCGGAACATTATCTTCGACTTCGGCGGCGTGCTCGTGACGTGGCGCCCGCAAGAGATCATCGACTCGTTCTACTCCGACCCCGTGCTGCGCGAGTCCGTGCGCGTGCACGCGTTCCAACACGAGGACTGGCTCGCGATGGATCGCGGCACGCTCGACGAGGCCACCGTCGTGCGGCGTTTCGCCGCGCGCATGCGCCGGCCCGAAGCGGAGCTGCGCGCGCTGTTTGACCATCTGCGCGCCTCGCTCGTGCCGATCGCGCCGACCGCGGCGCTGCTCGAGGAGCTGCGCGGGCGCGGCTACAAGCTCTACGGCCTCTCGAACATGTCGGAGTCGATCTTCGCCTACCTGCGGAGTCGCCATTCGTTCTTCGACCTGTTCGACGGCATCGTCGTCTCCGCGGCCGTGAAGCTCTTGAAGCCCGAGCCCGGCATCTACGAGCACTTGCGCGAGCGCCATGCGCTCGATTTCGCCGAGTCCGTGTTCCTCGACGACATGCCGCCCAACGTCGAGGCCGCGCGGCGGCTCGGCCTGCCAGCCATTCGCTTCGAGACGACGGAGCAAGCGCGGCGCGAGCTCGCTGCCCTGCTGGAGGGTGCCTGACGGCGCGCACGCTATACTGACCCTCCCTCAACAAAGACAAGGCTGCCCCCGCCGGGCGCCTCGCGGGTGACTCGATGCGCTGGACCTACTTGGCGATAGTCTTCTGCATCGGCTGTGCGTTCGCCACGGTCGGGTACGCGCAAGCCGACACCCAAGCGCGTCCGAATGTCGTTCTCATCATCACGGACGACCTCGGCTGGGCCGACGTCGGCAGCTACGGCGCGACCGACGTGCGCACGCCGCACATCGATGGTCTCGCGCGCGACGGCATCCGGCTCACCGATTTCTACGCGAACGGCATGACTTGCACGCCGACGCGCGCCGGGCTCATCTCGGGCCGCTACCAACAGCGCTTCGCGCTCGAGGCACCGCTGCCGAGCGCGCCCGCTGCGGCGGGCGGGCGCGGGCTGCGCGCGACGGGCCGGTCACTGCCGCAGCTGCTCAAGAACAACGGGTACGCCACGGGGCTCATCGGCAAGTGGCACCTCGGCTACCGGCCGGAGCATAGCCCGAACGCGCACGGCTTCGACTACTTCTTCGGCTTCAAGAGTGGCTTCCACGATTACTACACGCACGACGGCGGCGACGGCGAGCCCG
>DATFFV010000279.1:0-2950 GCA_035249885.1 Gammaproteobacteria bacterium
TGCCGTACTTCGTGTTGATGTTCTCGCCCTGCTCGGTCATGCGTAGACGCCCGGCGATGGCGCCCGCGGGCGCCGCGAGCACGGCCTCGTGCTGCGCGCCGCCGCTGCGGCTGATCGTGCCGCCGCGGCCGTGGAACACCGTGAGGGCTACACCGTGCCGCTGCATGACCGCGACGAGCGCCTGCTGGGCCTTCTGCAGGCTCCAACGCGCCGCGGCGATGCCGCCGTCGCGATGGCTGTCGGAGTAGCCGAGCATGACGATCTGCTGATCGCCGCGGGCGCGCAGGTGCTCGCGATAGAGCTTGTCGGCGAGCAGCCGCTCCATGATCTTCGGCGCGCGCTCGACGTCCTCGCCGGTCTCGAAGAGCGGCGCGATATCGATCGGCACGGCCTCGCCCTTCGGCCCCAGGTGGCCCCACTTCGCGAGCAGCAGCACCGACAACACGTCGTCGGGCCCGTGGGCCATGCTCACGATGTACGGGCCGATCGCGGCGCGGCCGTACTTGCGCCGGCAGTGGGCGATCGTTTGAAAGACCGCAAGCGTGCGGCGGCCCTCCGACGAGAGCTCGCCGAGCGGCGACTCGCGCCGCTCGAGCGCCTGCTCGAGCCGGCGCGTCCGCTCGTCGTCGTCGGCGCCGAGCCAGACGCGTTCCTGGAGCGCCTCGCCGATCACGCGCCGGTGCACGAGAGCGTTCTGGCGGACGTCGACGGTCGCCATGTAGAAACCGAACGTGCGCACTCGCCGCAGCAGCCGGCGCACGGCGAACAGCCCCGCGTTGCGGCCCTTGTTGGCGCGCAAGCTGTCGGCCATGAGCTCGAGATCGGCGACGAGCTCGTTCGGCGACTCATAAGGATAGGCGGCGTCGTCGTACGTGGCTTTGATGCGCGCCGCGACGAGCCGCAAGAACGCGCGATACGGCATCTCGCGGTGGCGGGCGGGCAGCGAGGCCGCGGCCTCGGGGAAGTGCCCGGCGTAGAGCTGGGTGCGTCGCGCGAGCTCCTCCGAGACGCCCACGCGCGCCGAGCCTTGGCTCAGGTGCTGCGCGAGCTCGCTGCACTCGCGGTAGTAGAGATCGAGCACGAGCGAGCGCTGCCGTGCGAGCGTCTGGCGAATACTTTTCGCCGTGACGTGCGGGTTGCCGTCCATGTCGCCGCCGACCCACGTGCCGAATTGAAGGATCGCGGGCACGCGCACGCCGCGCTCGGGAAACGCCCCGGCGAGCGCGCTCTCGAGGCTCTCGTAAAACGCCGGCACCATGCGATAGAGCACGTCGGTCAAGAAGAACAACACGTGCTCGGCCTCGTCGCGCAGGCGAATGCCTTCGTCGAGGCTCTCCACGGTCTGCCACCCCGTGGTCATCTCTTGGCGGATCTGGCCCAGCGCCGCTTCGAGCTCGTGCGGCGTGAGGTACGGGTCCATCATCTCGACGAGATGCCGCGCGATGTTGTGCTCCTTGCGCAGCAGCGTGCGGCGCGTGACCTCGGTCGGGTGCGCCATGAACACGGGCTGGATCGAGATCGTGGCGAGCGCGCGCTCGAGGCCGTCCCCGTCGACGCCTTGGGCCTTGAGCCGCTGCAAGATATCGATGAAGCCGAACGGCTGCGGCGCGCTCGAGTCGCGTAGGTACGCGCGGCGGCGGCGGATGCGGTGTACCTTCTCGGCCATGTTGACCATTTGAAAGTACGTCGAGAACGCGCGGATGAAGTCGCGCGCCGTGCTGGGCGCGAGCGAGCCCAGCAGGACCTTGAGCTCGTCGTAGGCCGCCTCGTCACCCTCCCGATGCGCGATCGCGAGCTTGCGTGCCGTCTCGACGAGATCGAAGAGCGCCTCACCGCCCTGCTCGCGCACGAGCTCGCCGACGAGCTCGCCGAGACGGTGGACGTCCTCGCGCAGCGCGCGGTCCTTCTCGGCGAAAAAGATGTTGGCGCGGACGGTGCGGGAGGTGGGTGCAGACATCAGCGTAGCCTTGGGCCGCCAGTGTAACGCAGCGGTCGCGGCCCAGGAGCCGGCCGCGGCTTGTCAGCGCGAGGCGGTCGGCGGCATAGTCGCGCGACGCGCGCCGGATACGCGCGGGGAGATTCGTGGTGCGGAGCTCGCGGCGACGACACGTCGGGTACACCTTCGCGGCCGTCTGGCTCGCCACACGCGCAGTGGCCGGCGAGTGGTGGGCGCCCGGCGACGGCCGGCCGCTGCCCGTCGAGGCCCACTACGAGAACGACGCGGGCGCGCTCGGCATCTTGAACACCGCGGGCGACGTCGAGACGCGCGGCCACCCGTTCTTCACGGCGCTCGGCACGAACGGCCGGGCCTGCGTGACGTGCCACCAACCCGCGGACGCCATGGCGTTGTCGGTCGCGACCGTGCGCGAACGCTGGGAGGCTACGGGCGGTGACGACCCGTTGTTCGCGGCCATCGACGGGCGGAATTGCCCACATCTACCGGCCCGCGACCCGGCCGCGCACTCACTGCTGTTGACCCGCGGCCTCATCCGCGTCGGGTTACCGTGGCCGCCGCGCACTGCGCAGGGCGAGCCGCTGCCCGTCGAGTTCACGCTCGAGGTCGTGCGCGATCCCACGGGCTGCAACGCGCACCCCGTCTACGGTCTCACGTCGCCCCAGCCGACGGTGTCCGTCTATCGCCGGCCGCGGCCCGTCGCGAACACGAAGTATCTGACGCACGGCAACTTCGGCGTGGGCCCGTTCATCGCGAAGAGCGGCTTGCCAGCCGTCCGCGACCCCGACACGGGCCTCCCGACGAGCATGAACATGCTCGCCGACGCGCGCGCCACGACGCTGAAGCTGCAGGCGCAAGACGCCGCGCGCAGCCACCTCGAGCTCGCGCGTGGGCTCGCGCCTGCGGAGCTGCGGCGGATCCTCGAGTTCGAGGAGCAAATCTACGCGGCTCAAGCATTCGACGCGGGCGCCGGAGACCTCACGGCCCCCGGCGGGC
>DATFFV010000280.1:0-3215 GCA_035249885.1 Gammaproteobacteria bacterium
TGAACGCGAGCGCGGGCGGCGCCGGGGGCGCGGCCGTCGATTGGGCGAGCGCAGCGGCCGACTGGCTGGCCGCGGGACCCGCGGCGAGCACGGCCAGTGCGCAGACGAGCGTCGCGATGCGGCTCATGGCGTGCGGTCCACGCCGAGGCGGGAGCCGGCGACACCGATGGAAAGGAGTCGTGCGCTCAGCGCGTCGAACTCGCCGGCGTCGTTAATCGGCCCGAGGCGCACGCGGTGCAGCATGCGCCGGCCATCGGGCTCGCTGAGGACCGTGGGGTTCGTGAAGCCGCTCGCGCGCAAACGCGCGACGAGCCGAGCCGCGTTGTCTTGCTGCGAGAACGCGCCGACCTGCACGAACATGCGGTCGACCGCCTGCAGCGGGGCAACGGCCGACGGCGTCGTGGGCGCGGGCGCAAACGCGCTCGCGTCGCTGCTCAGCGGCATCTGCGGCCCGGTCATGGCGCGCACTTCCACACGCGCCGTGCCCGGACCGACCATGTCGAGCGCAATCGCCGCCGCATACGAGAGATCGATGAGGCGATTGTCGACGAACGGCCCGCGGTCGTTGATCTTGACGACGACGCGCTTGCCGTTCGCGAGGTTCGTGACCTCGGCCCACGTGGGCAGCGGCAACGTCGTGTGCGCAGCTGTCATGCCGTGCATGTCGTAGGTCTCGCCGCTCGACGTCGCGAGCCCGTGGAAATTGCGGCCGTACCACGACGCGACGCCGCGCTCGACGTAGCCTAAGCTCGACGGCAGCACGTGATAGCGCTTGCCGAGCACGTCGTAGAACGGCGGGTTGCCGCGGTCGCTGCGCCGCGGCGTCGCAATGGACTCGATCGCACCGGCGCCGGCTGCGGGCATGACCTCACGTGCGTCGCCGCGCCGGCGTTCCCCGCCGTCGCCGGCGCAGGCAGCCAATAACCCCGTGAGCAGCAGTGCCGTGCAGGCGCAACCCCAATGGCGGCCTCGCGTCGTCACTCGCCGGTGCTCCCGACGTTGCTCGCGAAGGTGGCGGTGTAACGGCCGCGGACGGCCTGCGCGAGTTGATGCGCGGCGAGCGCGTATTTCGTGCTGCGGTTGTAGCGCGTCACGACGCGGAAGTTGTGGTAGCCCACCCAGTATTCCGAGCCGCCGCTTTCAGCCTCGTAGGAGAAAGCCTGTGCGGGCGCGTCGGAGGGCAGGCTCGTCGTGAACACGTAGCCCATGCGCGTCAACGAGCCGACGGTCTCGCCGAGCTCGAGCGCGTTGCGCGGCTCCGGCCCTTCGAAGCCGACGGGACGCAACGCCGATTCCATGACGGGCTCGCCGGCGCGCCAGCCGTGCTTGTCGAAATAGTTCGCGACGCTGCCGAAGACGTCGTGCCAGTCGCTCCAGAGGTCGCGTTTGCCGTCGGCGTTCGCATCGACGGCGTAAGCACGATAGCTCGACGGGATGAACTGGCCCGCGCCCATGGCGCCCGCATACGAGCCGAGCGCCGTCGTGACGTCGACCTGTTCCTCGCGTGCGAGCAGCAGGAACGCCTCGAGCTCGGACGAGAAAAACGACGCGCGCGGTGGATACGCGAACGCGAGCGTCGCGAGCGCGTCGAGCACGCGGTAGCGGCCCATGCGCGTGCCGAAGTACGTCTCGATGCCGATGATGGAGACGATCATCTCGGGCGCGACGCCGTAGCGCTCGGAAACCGCGTCGAGCGTCTCGGCGTGCTCGTTCCAAAAAACGACACCGGCCGCGATGCGCTCCTCGGTGATGAAGATGTTGCGGTACTCGAACCAGGGCACGACGCGCTCCGCCGGCCGCGCCATCGTCTCGAGCACGACGTTGTCGATGACAGCGGCGTCGAGTAGTGAAGTGAGCTCGGCTCGGTCGAAGTCGTGCTTCTCGACCATCCTGTCGATGAACGACTGCTTGGCTCGTGCGACGGCGTCCGGCAATGGGGGTTGCGCTGCGGCGGCCAGCGAAAACACCGCTGCGATCGCAATGCCGCGAACGAGGTTGCTTAAGGAGGTCATGCCGCCAATAACTTCCGATGTCCTTGGATCGACGCGAGCATACCGAAGCCGGCCATGAGGGTCACCATCGACGTCCCGCCCGCGCTCACGAGCGGCAACGGCACGCCGACGATCGGCAGTAAGCCCGACACCATGCCCGCATTGACGAACACGTAGACGAAGAACGTCAGCGAGAGCGCGCCTGCGAGCAGGCGGCTGAACGTGTCCTGCGCCTCGGCGGCGATATACAGACCGCGGCCGACGAGCGCGAGATAAAGCACGAGCAGCAAGCACAAACCGAGCAGGCCGAACTCTTCCGCCATGACGGCGAAGATGAAGTCCGTCGAGCGCTCCGGCAGGAACTCGAGGTACGACTGCGAGCCGTTGAGCCAACCCTTACCGAACAAACCGCCCGAGCCGATCGCGATCTTCGACTGGATGATGTTATAGCCCGTGCCGAGCGGATCGGACTCGGGATTCAGGAACGTGAACACACGCGCCTTCTGGTAATCATGCATGTAGGCCCAGAGCAGGGGCCCGACCGCGACGCCGAGCGCACCAAACGCGAGCATGACGCGCACGCTGATGCCCGCGAGCAGGATCGTGATGCCGCCGGCCGCGATCACGAGTAACGCGGTGCCGAGATCGGGCTGGTCCACGATCAACAGCGCCGGCGTGAGCACGATGAGCCCCATGACGACGAGCTGCGGGAACGTCGGCGGCAGGCGCCGCTCGTGCATGAACCACGCGCACATCATCGGCACGGCGAGCTTGAGCATCTCCGACGGCTGAAAAGAGACGAACCCGAGATCGAGCCAGCGCTGCGCGCCTTTGCCGATCTGCCCCTCGACGGCCACTGCGAGCAGCAACCCTATACCCAAGAAGTACAGCCAGGGCGTGAAGATGCGCAGGTAGTGGGGCGGGATCTGCGCCATGACGAAAAACGCGGCAAGGCCTAGGCCTAAGCGCATGCCCTGACGCAGCACGCCTTGCAGCGCAACGCTGTTCTCCGTCGCGCCCGACAGCGCGCTGAAGAGCACCACGAGGCCGAGGCCGGCGATCGCGAGCAGGATCGCGAGCAACGGCAGATCGACGACGAGCCCGGCAAAGCCTCGTACCCTGCGACGGCCGCCGCCGGCCGCCCTGCCCCATTCAAGGCTCGCGAGCGACATAGTTCTCCGCTGCGAAATAAGCGTCCAAAATCCTGCGCGCGACAGGCGCCGC
>DATFFV010000281.1:0-6470 GCA_035249885.1 Gammaproteobacteria bacterium
CGCCGGCCCGCCCCCGCCACCGCCCGCACGAGCACCAGCGCCCGGCGGAGCCGTGCGTGGCGCTTCCGCCTGCGGCGTGCCCCGCGCACCAGGAATCTCTTGCTGCCCTTCCGGCACGCCGCCTCTTTCGAACGACGAGACGCGGCTCAGCGGCACGAGCGTGCCGTCGCGCCCGGCGGGATCCGTCATGACGAGCTGCTCCACGGCCCAGTCGCCGGAGAGGTTCGGCTCGCCGTTCGGTAAACGCGCCGCGCGTTCAACGGTCGCCTGGGCCGGAATGCGCTGACCGTAACGGTCGAGGACCGTACCGTCGCCGAACGTGATCGTGCTGACGTAGCACGCGCCCTTCTCGGCGCGATCCGGCGATCCCTGGATCGTAATCCGCGTGCCGGCCGCGAACATCTCAGCCGTCCAGCCCGAGCGGCGCAGCGTCGTCGCCGAGCGCAGCTCGCAGCGGTGTGGCATCTTCGTGCCGTCCGCTGTCGTGACGTCGAAATGCACCCAGGAATGCGGGTTCACGAAGTCGATGGCCGTCACGATGCCCGAGAGCTCGACGTCCTCATTCATCGCGAAGTTGCCGAAGCCGTGATGTGCGCTCGCAGTCGACGCGGCGACTAGACCCGCCGCGAGCAAGGCCATGAGACGACCGGCGCCGGCGCACCGGCGGTTGTCCTGACGATTCACGCGTCCCCCTTCCATGCACGTGCTGGTCGGGCCATTATCCGCATCGTCGGCGCGGCCGTCGATGGTTTCGCGAAAGTCGGCGGCGCGACGGCCAGACTGTGAGATGCGTCGCGGACCGTTGCGGCGAAATGGCGATGATCGAGCTGTCGACGGCACCGTCAGCGCCCGCTCGCAAAGCGCTCGTACGTACGGCGCCGCCCGCTCGATTCAAACGCACTAGAGGGAACCATCCATGTTCAAGAAACAGAGCGAATTACCGGCAGCCAGCACGTTCCGAGCAGAAAGCGACCCGCGCCCCCCCAAAGGAACCTCCGTCCTCGGACCTACGCTGACCTTCAAGGGCGGCGAGCTCTCGGTCGACGAGGACCTGATCATCGAAGGCACCGTCGAAGGCAAGATCGCGCACCAGAACCACCATCTGACGATCGGCAAGAACGGCCGCGTCAAAGCCGACGTCAAAGCCAGGCTCATCACGGTCTACGGCACGATCGAGGGGAACCTGCACGGCGACGAAGGCGTGCAGGTCATGGCCAGCGCGCGCGTCGTCGGCAACGTGGTCGCACCGCGTGTGTCGATCGAGACCGGCGCACGCTTCGAAGGCAGCATCACGACGAAGGACGCGCCGTCCGTCGCCGCACGCGCCGCTGCGCCCGAAACCCCACGCGGCGGTTCGGTCGAAACGCCGCGTACCGCTTCGACCGAGACGCCCAGTTTCGCGAAGCTCGGCTCCGGCGGACGCTAGCGGCGAGCACGCGGCCCCGCAGGACGCGCGGCGTACCGAGCGTCGCACTGTCTCGCTTGGGGGACGATTGCATCCGACGCGCGTGGAGGGTAAAACGAGGGTCGTTCGGGGACCCCGCGGTGCTTTTACCTAACAAGGAGAATCCACCATGCGCGCTTTCGTTCAGCGCCCGCTGGCGCTCGCTATCGTCGGCGTCGCCGCCGTGTTTTCGGGCCAAGTGCTCGCTCAATCCGAGTCCGCTCCGGACGGAGCCTCGGCGGGCCGGGCGGAGGAGCCCGAGGAGATCACGATCCAGGGAGAAAGGACGCTCGAGCAGTATCGCGTGGAGCTCGAGGCGGCCCGCGAAGATCTCGTCGCGGCTTACAACGAAGCGAACAGCAGCGACGCCAACGACATCACGTGCCGGAACGAGCGCGCGACGGGCACGCGAATGCCGCAGCGCGTATGCCGGTCCAACGCCCAGAGTGAAGCGGAGGCGAAGGCGTCGCTCGACTTTCTTCGCGCGCTGACCCATAGCGCGGGCGGCTTCAGAAGTGAGCCGGGGGGGCCAGTTCTGGCCGGAGGCCCACAGATCAACGCATCGATAGGCGCAGCTGTTGCGCAAGGCGAAGGGGAGCTCCTCAGCGCCGAATCGAGGGCCGTAATAGAAGCGGAATTGGAGCGGCTCAAGAAAGAAGATCGCCGGGTCTACCGCGCAGCGGTCAAATACCTCGAGCTGCAAGACGAGTACGACAGGGCACGCGGAGCGACGGCGCGGCCGTAGCGAACTCGGCGTCAGCCCGCAGCGGAGCTCGCGAGCGCCTCGAGCGCGGCCTGCACCCCGCCCGCCCGGTGCGGCACGCCCGCGAGCGACAAACCCATCTCGACGCCGCAGAGCGTGCCGGCGAGCATGAGATCGTTGAAGTGGCCCAGGTGGCCGATGCGGAACACCTTGTCCGCGAGGCGGCCCAAGCCAGTGCCCAGCGACATGTCGAACGCCTCGAGGACGACTTTGCGCAGGCGATCGGCGCTCTGCCCCTCGGGCAAAAGCACGGCCGTCAGTGAGCCGCTGTGCTCGGCGGGATTCGCGCAGAGCACCTCGAGACCCCACGCCGCGACGGCGCGCCGCGTGGCTTCGCCGTGGCGCGCGTGGCGCGCGAACACGTTCTCGAGCCCTTCGTCGTTCAACATCTTGAGGGCTTCGCGCAAGCCGTAGAGCAGGTTCGTCGCCGGCGTGTACGGAAAGTAGCCGCTCTTGTTCGCGGCAAGCATCTCGTCCCAACCCCAAAAGGACTTGGGGAGCTTGGCCGACTTGCTCGCGGCGAGCGCGCGCGTCGAGATCGCGTTGAACGACAACCCCGGCGGCAGCATAAGCCCCTTCTGCGAGCCCGCGACCGTGACGTCGACGCCCCACTCGTCCATGCGGAAGTCGATCGAGGCGAGCGACGAGATCGTGTCGACGAGCAGGAGCGCCGGATGACGCGCGCGGTCGATGGCCTTGCGTACTTCTCCCACGCGGCTCACGACACCCGTCGACGTCTCGTTGTGCACGACGCAGACGGCCTTGATCGCGTGCGCGCGGTCGCGCTCGAGCCGATCCTCGATCGCGGCCGGATCGGCGCCGTGGCGCCAATCGGTCGGCAGGATCTCGGGCGTGAGCCCGAGCCGCACGGCCATCTCACGCCAGAGCGAAGCGAACCAGCCCGTCTCGCTCATGAGCACGTGGTCGCCCGGCGACAACGTGTTGACGAGCGCGGCTTCCCACGCCCCCGTGCCCGACGCCGGATAGATCACGACGGGCGCTTTGGTCTTGAAGATGGGCTTGAGCTCGGCGAGCACTTCGCGGCCCAGCACGCCGAACTCGGGGCCGCGGTGATCGATCGTCGGCGCCGCCATCGCGCGTAGCACGCGGTCGGGCACGTTCGTGGGCCCCGGGATCTGGAGGAAATGCCTGCCGCTCGCGTAGCCCATTATTTATCTCGGAATCGCACGCACGCGATGATACGTGATGACGGGCCCCGTCGCTCCGCGCCGTTTTGCGCCAGGTTTGCAACCGAATCCGCCTCTCGATGCATCTAATACACGTGCCGGCCGCAGCGATCTGCCAACGAATCGACAGGATTCGGGAGGAGCCCCCCTCACTCTCGACGCGTTGAAGCGCTTGGCAGACGCTGCGGCCCCGGCCCGGGCGCTGGTGAACGCGTGTATTTCCGCGACGCTACGCGAGAAACGCGCGATCGGCCGGATGCACCGCTGCGAGCAGCTCGCCGTCGCCGTGCGGGCGGCCGTAGCCGATAGGCTCCGACGGCCGCGGGTAGACACCCCACATGTCGTCGACGTGCCAGTCGGCCAGCGTCGCGCGCGGCATTGCGTCGCCGACGGCGGGCGCCGCCGTCGCCAGCGCGACGGGCAAGCATGCGACCGCGGCGACCGTGCCGGCCGCGGCGATGAACTCGCGCCGATCGAAGATCGAGCCGCTCATACCGTCTCCGCGCGCTGGGCCGCGAGGTCCTCGCTGCCGAACCAGTTCACGTGCGTGCCGCCGCGTAGACGGAACGGCAGCTTGACGACGGCGACCGCGCCCTCCTCCATGCGCTGCGCGTCGACGATGTGCAGCTCGGAGGACATCTCGGCGTAGTTGCTCGCGACACCCATGAGGTAGCCGTCACCTTCTCCCGTGCTGCCCTTGCGCGGCACGAAGCCCGACTCCTGCAGGCTCTGCACGTTGCCGACGAAAAACGTGCTCTCGGGCGCCGTGGGGTTCGCGAGATCGAAGCGCTTGTAGCAGTTCGTGACGCGGCCCGCACGATTGCCACCGGCCGCCGTGTCGTACGGCTTCTCGGGGTCGTTATGGCCCACGAACCCGTAGCGATACGGCAGCGACAGGTAGCGGTCGTCCATGCGCGCAAGCACGCCGTTCACGCGCGAGATGACCTCCTCGCCGAACGCGTCGCTCCTCGAGCTCATGTTGAAAGTCCAACGCTTGATGTGCGACGGCGAGCGCTCCTCGTCGGACACGGGTAGCTCCATCGTGACCGTGTTGTTCGGGCCGTCGCTCGCGTTCAAGAAGTGCAGCGTGTTACGCGCCGGGCCCCTGAACCAGCGCACGTCGCGTGCTTCCCCGTCGCGCGGCAGGACGCCAATCATCGTCGGCAGGCTGCCGTCCCACTCCCACATGGGCTCGCCGGTCTTCAAGCGCTCGAGGCTTGTCGTGCGCGCGACGACGGGAATCAGCACGTGCTTCTGCGTGATCGCGATGTCGTGAATGATCCCCAAGTACGGCGACTTGAGCCATACCTCTTTGACGATATGACCCTGCGGGTTGACGGTGTAGACGGCGATGTCGTCGGAGAGATCGCCCTTCGCTTGGTAGCCGTAGGCGATCATCTCGCCCGTCAGCGGATCGATCTTCGGATGGGCCGACATGCTCGTGGCCGTCCACTTGCCGTGGAAGTCCCAGCGGCCGAGCGTCTCGAGCGAGTACGGATCGATGTGATACGGCAGCGCGTCCTCTTTGAGCACGAGCATCTTGCCGCCGTGCCAATAGATATGTGTGTTGGCTGCGCCGCGGTCGATGTTGGCGACCGACGGATCGTCGGTGAAGTGATTGCGATAGACGCCCCACAGACGCTTGCGCGCGCGGCGCTCGGTCATCAACCGCTCGGTCTTGACGTAGCGCGACTTGAAATCGACAGAGCCGTTGGCGAACCGAAACGCGCTGACGTGGCCGTCGCCGTTGAAGCCCGTGGGCCACTCGTTCTGCGGCGGCCGGTACTGAAAGTCGCATTGCACGCGATAGAACGTGCCTTCGATGTCGCTCGGGATCTGGCCCCAGACCTCGCAGTCGTACACGTCCGCTTCGAAGCGCGTCGGGCTGTTGAACCCCGGCGCGAACATCGGATGACCTCTGAAATCGACCGCCATGGACGTTCCCCTCTTATCTCGCCTGAGCCATGAATCGTAGCACTAGTGGGCTCACGCGGCCGACTGCAGTGCGAGCGCCGCGGGCGGCAATCGCCCTTACTCGACGAACACCTCAGCCACGTAGCTCGCGACTTCTTGAGGTCGGCGTCGCCACGCGCGGCCGAAAACGACCGAGGAAGGGGTATGATCTCGGCAGTCGCCACCACGGGGAACAACAAATGGCACGCATCACGCGACGTGGGTTCGTCCAAGCATCGGGCATCCTCGCCGCAGCGCCGGTCCTCGCGACCGTCACCGCGAGGGCGCAACCGCCGGCGCCCGACATCGGCAAGCTCCGGGCCGAGAAGGACATCGTCTTCAGCAAGGGCGGCGACATGGACCTCTTGCTCGACGTCTATCGGCCACCCGAGGGTGTGACGCCCAAGCGTCTCGCGATCATCCACCTGTTCGGCGGCGGCTTCTTCGCCGGCAACAAAGGCGCGGGCTATATCATCAACGACGCCAAGGCCCTCGGCGCCCGCGGCTACACGAACGTCTCGGCCAACTACCGGTTGCAGAGCCAAGGGTTGTGGCCCGCGCAGATTCACGACGTCAAGGCAGCGATTCGCTGGACACGCGCGAACGCGGAGCGTATCGGCGTCGACGCCGACAAGATCGTCGTAGCCGGTTACTCGGCGGGCGGCATGCTTTCGCTGCTGGCCGCCGGCACGAACGGCAAAGCGGAGTTCGAGGGCACGGGCGGCACGCCCGGCGTGAGCTCGGACGTCAACGCGTGCGTCGGCGTCTATCCGCTCGCGAGCGCACAAATCGCGCGCGGTCTGTTCGGCGAAGGCGGGGCCACACCCGAGAACATCGCGGCCGCATCGCCGACGACCTACATCGGCGCGAGCTTCGCGCCGACGATCTTCGTGCACGGCACGGCCGACACGACGGTGCCGCTGTCGTCGAGCATCGACTTCTTCACCAAGCTCCAGGCGGCCGGCGTGCCGACGGCGCTCACGGCGATCCAGGGCGCGCAGCACGCGTTCGACAACGCCGCGCTCGACGCCGTCGAGGTCATGGCGCAATCGATCGATCTGTTCCTCGATTGGCTGCTCATCAGCAAGCGGCCCTATCCCTCGTTCGGCGGCGGCGGCGGTCG
>DATFFV010000282.1:0-21912 GCA_035249885.1 Gammaproteobacteria bacterium
CGACGAGCTCGAGGCTCCGCGCCTTGGTCCCAAACGCTATGGGGCTGCCGTTCGGAGCGTCGACCGTAAACGGCGTGCCGTTCTGACTTACCCAGTCGAGCGCTTGTTGCGAGGAATTGCCAGCGCCCGCCAAGAGCTCCGAATCCTGATACAGGAAACCGAAGCTCAAGCGCTGCAGACTCGCGACAGGATAGCTCCAGTTCATGCCGCCGCTGAGCGTCGTCGTCGAGAAATCGGAAGTGGCGGACGTGAATTGAGTGTAGTCGTTGTAGGCGAACGACACGTTGCGCGCGACGCCGTCGATATTGCGGTACGGATCGGTGAAATTGATGTCGTAGACCTTCTGGTACTCGCCGCCCTGCATTTGCAACGCCACTTTGCGACCAGTGCCCATGAAATTCGTGTGGATGAACTGGCCGCCGAGCGTGACGCCGAAATACTCCGAGAAACCGAGGTTGCCGCCGAACTGGCCGGGCAATCCCTCTTCGATCTCGAAGTCGACGTCGACGAGGTCCGGGCTGCCCTCGACGGGCGTCGTCTCGTGCTCCACCGATTCGACGTACGGCAACTGCTGCAGAAACAGCTTCGATCGATCCACGAGAGCGTTCGAGAGATAGCCGCCCTCCATCTGGCGCAGCTCGCGGCGAAAGACCTCGTCGTTGACGCTGTCGGCGCCGTTGAAATTGATGCGCCGCACGTAGACGCGATTGCGCGGATCGACGAAGAACGTGACCGAAGCTTGCTTGGTCTCGTCGTCGAGCTCGGGAACCGCGCGAATCTCGGCGAACGCGTAGCCGTCCTGACCGAGCCGCAGCGCCATGAACTCTTCCGTACGCGTGAGCAGCGCCTGGGAGAACGTCTCGCCGGGCTGCGTGAGGATCAACGCCCGCAAGTCCTGCTCGGGCACCACGAGCTCACCCGCGAGCTTGACGTCGGAGATCGTATAGCGGTCGCCCTCGGTAATGCCGATCGTCACGAAGATGTCGCGCTTGTCCGGGGAGATGGCCACCTTTATGTCGTCGGCGCGGAAGTCGGCGAAGCCGCGGTCCATGTAATAGGAGCGCAGCTTCTCGAGGTCACCCTCGAGCGCTTCCTTCGAGTAGCGATCGTTCTTGCGTATGAACGACAGCCAGTTGCCCGTGCTGAGCTCGAAGTCCTCGATGATGTCCTCTTCCTCGAACGACGTGTTGCCGACGATATTGACCTGGCGAATCTTGGCGCGATCGCCCTCCTCGATCTGGATCGAGACTCGAACGCGGTTGTCCTCGAGGTCTTCGACGGTCGGAGTCACCTTCGCGGCGTACTTGCCCCGACCGTAGTACTCGTCGGTCAACGATTGCGTGAGCTGATCGAGCGTCGAGCGGTCGAAGGTCTTGCCGGCCGTGAGCCCGTTTTCGGTGAGGACCTTCGCGAGATCCTCGTCCTTGATGTCCTTGTTGCCGTCGAACGTGAACTCGAGGATCGATGGCCGCTCGAGCACGACGATGACGAGCGTGTCGCCTTCTTGCCGAAACTCGAAGTCCTGGAAGAAGCCCGTCTGAAAGAGCGCGCGCCCGGCTTCACGCAGGCGCTGGTCGGTCACGGTGTCGCCGATGTTGATCGGCAGATAATTGTAGATCGTGCCTTCGGCGATGCGTTGCGCACCTTCGACGCGGAAGTTGCGGACGACGAAGGGGTCGAACGCAGCGTATGCCGCCATGCCGGACCAGAGCGCGGCGGCTCCGACGGCCGCCAACCGCACGAGACGAGAGCTCATCATGAACCGAACATCCTGACGACGTCGTTGTAAAACGCGAAACCCATGAGGGCGATGATAAAGAGGATGCCGAGCTGGTGACCAATGAGCATGACGCGCTCCGACAGCGGCGAGCCTTTGATGCCTTCGGCGAGCTGGTAGACGATCTGCCCACCGTCGAGCAGCGGAATCGGGAACAGATTGATGATGCCGAGACTGATGCTCACGGCCGCCAGAAACTTGAGGAACATGGCGAACCCGGCGTTGGCGCTGCTGCCTGCAATTTCGCCGATCGACAGCGGGCCCGACATGTTCTTGAGCGACACCTCGCCCGTGATCATGTGCGCCACCATCGACACGCTGAACACGCTGAACTTCCAGGTCTCGGTCACGGCACGCGGCAGGGACTCGATGAACCCGTAACGTTGCACCGTGAAGACATCCACCTGCTCGACGCCGACACCGTTGTATGACTGACCAGTGCGGTCGACCAACGCCTTGAGCGTCGCGCGCGTCACGATCTCTCGATCGCCGCGCAACAGCGCGATCTCGACCGTGGCGCCAGGGCGCGCACGCAAATACTGGGCCCATTCGTTCCACGTCGCGACCGGCTCGCCGTCGACGCGGAGCATCCGGTCGCCGGCGCGCAGCCCCGCCTGCTCGGCTGGCGAGCCCTCGACCACCTTCCCGACGACGGGCGGCAAGCCGAGACGAATGCCGAGCCCGGACCACAACACCGTCGGCTCCGTGATCTCCGCAGAGCGGCCCCGCACGTCGAGCTCGACGTCGCGCGCGACGCCGTCGGGCGAGCGCAATGCTAGATCGATGCGCCCGTCGCCGAGCAGCTCGTCGAGGAAGCGCAGCGTAGCGTCCTCCCACGTCGCCACCGGCTCGCCGCCGATCGCTTCGATCGCGTCCCCCGGCGCGATACCGGCGCGGGCTGCGACCGAGTCGGTCTCGACCGCGGCGATCACGGGCTTGACCGCCTGCACACCGCTCACGAACATGGCCCAGTACGCGAGGATCGCGAACAGGAAATTGAAGGCCGGACCGGCGAGCAGCACGGCCACGCGCTGCCAAATGGGACGTTGGTGGAAAGCGCGCGCGCGATCGTTCGGGTCGACAGGCCCTTCGTGCTCATCGAGCATCTTGACGTAGCCGCCGATGGGCAGCGCCGACAGCCAGTACTCCACGTGATCGGGTGGACCGCCGCGCCAGCGCAAGAGGGGACGACCGAAGCCGATCGAGAACCGCAACACTTTGAACCCGAGGCGGCGGGCTACGTAGTAGTGGCCGAACTCATGAGCCGCGACCAGCACGCTGATCGCGACGATGAACCACAGCACGTACTCGAAAAATGAGATTTCCATCAGGACGGGTCCCGCCGATCCTTCGGCGACAGACTGGCTCGGGCCGATATTCTAGCCCGGCCACGCGCCCGCGGGGCACGACCCCCGGGGCAAGCGGTCGGTGGGCTCTTTTCCATGCGCCAACAGACCGGTGCCATGGCGTCCCGGTTCCCCGGGTCAAGGCAGGAGACCGAGGGCCGCGAGGCCGCCGACGAAGGCCGGTACGGCGGCCGTCAGGCTGTCGATGCGGTCCAGGACCCCGCCGTGGCCGGGCAGCAGGCTGCCGCTATCCTTGAGACCGACATTGCGCTTGAACATGCTCTGCGTGAGGTCGCCGAGCACGGAGACGAGCGCTGTCACCACGCCGAGGACCACGAGCCGGCTGGCCGGCAAGCCGACCCACGCCGCGGTCGCCCCTGCGGCGATGCCCGCGAGCAGCAAGCCGCCCGTGACGCCTTCCCAGGTCTTGCCCGGGCTCACGGCCGGCGCAAGCTTCGTGCGCCCCAGCAGCCGGCCGAACACATAGGCGCCCACGTCGGCGGCCCAGACGATGAGCAATACGGAGAACGCGAGCCTCGCTCCGACCGCGTCGCCGCCGTGCAGCCGCACGAGCAAGACGTACGACGGCCACAACACGACGATGCCCGCGGCCGCGACGAACGCCGCGTCGAACCGGCGCGGATAGCCGAGCACGAGCACGAGCGCCACGGCCCACCAAGCGAGCGCCGCTACGAGCACGACGCGAGCGGCTCCCGCGTCGAGCCATAGCCAGCCGATCGTGAGTGCGACCGCGAATAGCGCCGTGTAGACGAGCCGAGCCGTGAGATGGAGCTGCGCGAAACCGCCCCACTCCCAGGCGCCCGCGAGCCACAGGAGGCCGAGCACGGCGGCTGCGACGAGCGGCGACGCGAACAGCAGCGCTGCCGTGATCGCGATCCCGAAAAGTCCGGCCGTAATGACGCGCTTGAGCAGCATGGGGAGCGCCGCCGCGCTCAGAACTCCATGATCTCGGCTTCTTTGTCCTTGAGGAGCGCGTCGATCTGCGCCACGTAGCGGTCGGTGAGCTTTTGAATTTCTTCCTGGCCACGTCGCTCGTCGTCCTCGGCGATGACTTTCTCCTTGAGCAAGTCTTTGAGATCGCCGAGCGCCTCACGCCGCACGTTGCGCAGCGCCACGCGGCCGGTTTCGGCCTGCGCCCTAACGACCTTCACGAGGTCGCGCCGACGTTCTTCGGTCATGGGCGGCAACGGCACTCGAATCACTTGCCCCGCGGTGACGGGGTTCAAACCCAGACCGGAATTGATGATGGCCTTCTCGACGGCCGCCACCATGTTCTTCTCCCACGGCGTGACGACGATCGTGCGTGCGTCCTCGACCGAGATGTTCGCCGTCTGTTTCACGGGCACGTTGGTGCCGTAGTACTCGACCATCACGTGCTCGAGCAGGCCCGCATGCGCGCGCCCCGTGCGCAGCTTCTTCATCTCCTCTTTGAGCGCGTCGATGCCGCGGTGCATGCGCTGGTCGGCTTCTTTCTTGATGTCGCTGATCATTTGCCGGTCCCCGTGCGCGGCAAGTGGTTCATGACCGACGTGCCGACGGCCTCACCCGTGATCACGCGTTTGAGATCGCCGGGATTGTTGAGATTGAAGACGACGAGCGGCAGGTTGTTCTCGCGGCACATGACGATCGCCGTGGCGTCCATGACGCGCAGGTCGTCGGCGAGCACCTGGTCGAACGACAGCTTGGGATAGCGCACGGCCTTCGGGTCCTTGACCGGATCGGCCGAGTACACGCCGTCGACCTTGGTCGCCTTGATGAGCACGTCGGCGCCGATCTCGATGGCGCGCAGGCTCGCCGCGGTGTCGGTCGTGAAGAACGGGTTGCCCGTGCCCGCGGCGAAGACCGTGACGCGCCCTTTCTCGAGGTGGCGGACCGCGCGCCGGCGGATATAGTCCTCGCAGACCTCGTGAATTTGCACCGCCGACATGACGCGCACGCGCGTGCCCTGGCGCTCGAGCGCGTCCTGCATGGCGAGCGAGTTGATGACGGTCGCGAGCATGCCCATCTGGTCCGCCGTGACTCGGTCCATGCCGGCCTCTGCGAGGCCTGCACCGCGGAAGATGTTGCCCCCGCCGATGACGAGGCCCACCTGGACTCCGAGTCCTACGACTTCCTTGACCTCGGTCGCGACGCGGCGGATGACGGCCGGGTCGATGCCATAATTCTGGCTGCCGAGCAAAGCCTCGCCGCTGAGCTTGAGCAGAACCCGCTTATAGATCGGCGAGCCTTGCGCCATAACACCCCGCTCAAAAACAGGCTAACCCAAGGTGCGTTTCGGCTGTGCGCTCATGCAGCGCCTGCCGGGAACGCCGCAAGTACATCCCTTTAGGCTCGCGCGCGCGCGTCCCTGCGCGCGAGCGTCCCGGCAGGCGCTGCATGAGCGCACAGCCGAAACGCGCGTAGATTATCGAGTCTGCCCCGCCTGCGCCATGACTTCCTTTACGAAGTCAGAGCTTTTTTTTTCGATGCCCTCGCCAACCTCGTAGCGGCGAAAGGCCTTGACCGTCGCTTTGTTCGCAGCGAGCACGTCGCGCACGCGCTTCTTGTCGTCCTTGACGAAGACCTGGCCCGTGAGCGTGATCTCGTCGACGAACTTGCGGACGCGGCCCTCGACCATCTTGGCGACGATCTCGGGCGGCTTCTTCTCCTCGGCGGTCTGGGCGACGATGATCTCGCGCTCCTTGTCGAGGATGTCCTTGGGCACTTGGTCGGCCGTCACGTAGCGCGGCGCAAGCGAGGCCACCTGCATCGCGAGGTCGCGCGCGAGCGTGGGGGTGCCCCCCTCGATCTCGACGAGCACGCCGATGCGCGCGCCATGTAGGTACGCACCCACGGTGGCGCGGCTTTCGACCACGTCGAAGCGCCGCACCGAAATGTTCTCGCCAACCTTCGTGACGAGCTCGAGCCGCAAGTCCTCGACCGTGCGGCCGTCGACGGTCGCGCGCAGCAGGGCCTCGACGTTCGCGGGACGCTCGCGCAGAACCACGTCCGCGACGCGCTCGACGAACGCGCGGAAGTTGTCGTCCTTCGCAACGAAGTCGGTCTCGGAGTTGACCTCGAGCAGCACGTGGCGCCCGGCCTGCTCGTCGCTGCGAAGCGCGATGCGCCCCTCGGCCGCGACGCGCGAAGCCTTCTTGTCGGCCTTGGCCGCACCGGCTTTGCGCAGATAGTCGGCCGCGAGATCGATGTCGCCGTTGGTTTCGACGAGCGCCTTCTTGCACTCCATCATGCCGGCGCCCGTGCGCTCGCGGAGCTCCTTGACCAACGCCGGTTTGATGTCCATCGCCTTAAGTCCTCTATCCAGTCTTACTCGGCCGCCTCGGGCTCTTCCTCGCCCTCGGCCGGAGGCTCGTCCGCCGTACGGGGCCTGCCCTTCGAACGGACCTTCGTGACGCGTGCGCGCTTCTTGGGCGGCGGTTTCTTCGCTTTGGCCTCGACCTTGGGCTTGCCGCTCTGGTCGAGCTCGACGAACTCGTCGTCGCCCGTCGGCACCTCGGGGATCGACGCTTTGCCTTCGATCACCGCGTCGGCGATGCCTTCGGCGTAGAGCGCGATGGCCCGCATCGCGTCGTCGTTGCCGGGGATAGGGTAATCGATGCCGTCGGGGGAGCAGTTCGTGTCGACGACTGCGACGATCGGTACGTTGAGCTTGCGCGCCTCGCGCACCGCGATCTCCTCGTGCCCCACGTCGACGAGGAACACCGCGCTCGGCAGCGCTTCCATGTTCTTGATGCCGCCGAGCGTCTTCTCGAGCTTGTCCTTCTCGCGCCCGAGCTTGAGCATCTCTTTCTTCGTGAACTTCGCGGCCTCGGGGCTCGCGTTCGCCGGGTCCGTGATCTCCTCGAGCATCTTCAAGCGCTTGATCGACTGCTTGATCGTCTTGAAGTTCGTCAGCATGCCGCCGAGCCAACGCTGCGTGACGAACGGCATGCCGCAACGGGCCGCTTCCGCCGCAATCGCATCGCGAGCGGCGCGCTTGCTGCCGACGAACAACAGCGTGCCGCCGTCCGCCACGAGCCTGCGCACGAACTCGCTGGCCGCCTCGTAGAGCGGCATCGTCTTCTCGAGGTTGATGATATGGATCTTGTTGCGCTCGCCGAAGATGAACTGGGCCATCTTGGGATTCCAGAAACGGGTTTGGTGCCCGAAGTGCACACCCGCCTCCAGCATCCGGCGCATCGTGACGTCGGGCATGGAAAGCTCCTTTGGGGTTAATCCTCCACGCGTTTCTACGGACGACCCCGTTGCCGGAGCACCCCGCCCGCAGTGTTTGGCGCGTGTGTGTAGTTAAATTCCCCCGGAGGCGGTTTGCCTCCGAGGCGCGCGCTTTATACCATACCCCCCTTGCGGCAAACAACGTGAATCCGCCCACGTGAAGGCGCCTGCCGCCCCCGGCACGTGGACCGTCGTCATCCCTAATGATCACGATCAAGACGCCTGAGGAACAGGACAAGATGCGCGTTGCCGGCCGTTTGGCGGCGCAGGTCCTCGACATGATCGGGCCCCACGTCCAAGCCGGCGTCGCGACCGAGGAGCTCGATCGCCTCTGTCACACCTACATCGTCGACGAGCTCGGCTGCATTCCTGCGCCCCTCAACTACCGAGGCTCGGCCGGCGCCGCGCCATTTCCGAAGTCGATCTGCACCTCGGTCAACCACGTGGTCTGCCACGGGATCCCGAGCGATCGCGTGTTGCGCAACGGGGACATCGTCAACGTCGACGTGACCGTCATCAAGGACGGCTACCACGGCGACACGAGCCGCATGTTCTTCGTGGGCCCGCCCTCGATCATGGCCGAACGGCTCACGAAGGTGTGCTTCGACGCCATGTGGCGCGGGATCCGCGCGATTCGCCCGGGCGGGCACTTGGGCGATGTCGGCCACGCGATCCAGAGTTATGTCGAAGAGCAACGCTTCTCGGTCGTGCGCGAGTACTGCGGCCATGGCATCGGCCGCGTGTTTCACGAGGACCCGCAGGTGCTCCACTACGGGCGGCCGAGCACGGGCGTCGAGCTCGTGCCCGGCATGACGCTCACAGTCGAGCCCATGGTCAACGCCGGCAAGCGCGACGTGAAGCTGCTCGCCGACGGCTGGACCGTCGTAACCAAGGACCACTCGCTGTCGGCGCAGTGGGAGCACACCGTGCTCATCACCGACAAGGGCTTCGAGGTGTTGACGATGAGCCCGAACGGCGGCCGCTGACATGGCGAGCGCGAGCGAGCAACTCATCTCCCCGGCGCCGCTCATCGATCGGGCAGCGCTCGAGCAAGCGCTACGCGGCGACGTCACGGCCGTCAAAGCGTTTCGCGAGGCACTCAAGGACGCGGGCGAGCGGCTCGGCGAGCGGTTCAAGCGCAACGAGGCCATAGAGACGCTCGTCGCGGCACGCGCGGAAGTCGTCGACGACGTCATCCTCGCGAGCTGGATTCACTTCGCGGCCGGCGCGCTCGACTCCGCCGATCTCGTGGCGGTCGGCGGTTACGGCCGCGGCGAGCTCCATCCGCAGTCCGACATCGACCTGCTCGTCCTCATCGAGAACGCGACCAACAAGACGGACGAGGCGATCGGCCGATTTCTCACGTTCCTTTGGGACATCGGTCTCGAGGTCGGCCACAGCGTGCGCACGCTCGACGACTGCGAGGGCCAGGCGCGCGGCGACGTCACCGTGCTCACGACGCTCATGGAAACGCGCCTGCTGCACGGCCCTGGCCGTTTGTTCGCGGAGCTGCCCGCACGCATCGGCCGGGAGCGAATGTGGGACAGCGCCGCATTCTTCCACGCCAAGCTCGAGGAGCAGCGCGCACGTCACGCGCGCTATCACGACACGGCTTACAACCTCGAGCCCAACGTCAAAGGCAGCCCCGGGGGACTCCGCGATATTCAGATGATCGGCTGGCTCGCGCAGCGGCACTTGGGCACGAGCACGCTCGCCGAGCTCGTACCGCACAAGTTCCTCACCGAGGGCCAGCTGCGGATCCTGACGGCCGGCCGCGCGTTTCTCTGGCGCATCCGTTTCGGGCTGCACCTGCTCACGGGCCGGCGCGAGGACCGCTTACTGTTCGATCATCAGGTGAAGCTCGCGCAGATGCTCGGCTACGAGGACGCAAGCTTCACGCTGGCCGTCGAGCAGCTCATGCAACGCTACTACCGCACGGTCATGGAGCTGAGCCGCCTCAACGAAATGCTGCTACAGCTCTTCGAGGAAGCGATCCTGCTCGACAAGAACGAGCCGTCGGTGCCGCTCGGGCCGCGCTTCCAGAGCCGCAACGGCTATCTCGAGGTGACCGACGATCAGGTGTTCGCGCGCGACCCATCGGCGTTGCTCGAGATCTTTCTGCACCTAGAGCAGAACCTCGACCTGCGCGGCGTCAACGCGCGCACGATCGCGCTCGTCAAACAGCACCTGTGGCTCATCGACGAGGAATTCCGGCAAAACCCGCGTCACCACCGGCTGTTTCTCGATATCCTGCGCGCGCCGCAAGGCGTCACGCGCACGCTCAAGCGCATGAACACCTACGGCGTGCTCGGGCTCTACATCCCCGCGTTCGGCCGCATCGTCGGCCGTATGCAGTACGACCTGTTCCACGCGTACACCGTCGACGCGCATACGTTGTTCGTGGTCGAGAACCTGCGGCGGTTCGCGTTGCCGCGGTTCGACAACGAGTTCCCGCAGTGCAGCGCCGTCATGCAGCGGCTCGAGAAGCCCGAGATCGCCTACCTCGCCGGCCTGTTCCATGACATCGCGAAGGGACGCGGCGGCGACCACTCCGAGCTCGGCTCCGTCGACGCCGAGGCGTTCTGTCTCGAGCACGGCATGAGCCGCTACGACGCGCGCCTCGTCGCGTGGCTCGTGCAGAGCCACTTGCTGCTGTCGCTGACGGCGCAGAAGAAGGACTTGAACGACCCCAAGGTCGTCGTCGAGTTCGCGCGCAAGGTCGGCGACCAAACGCATCTCGACTATCTCTACGTGCTCACCGTGGCCGACGTCCGCGGCACGAACCCGAAGATCTGGAACTCCTGGAAGGAATCCCTGTTCGGCGAGCTCTATCAGTCGACGCGCCGTGCGCTGCGCCGCGGCGTGTCGAACCCCATCGACAAGGAAGAGCTCATCAAAGGCCGTCAGGCCCAGGCCGAGCAGCTGCTGTCGCAAGCGGGTTTGGCGCGCTCGGGCTACGAAGCGATTTGGACAGGCTTCACCGAGGAATACTTCCTGCGCCACCAGCCCGAGGAGATCGCTTGGCACACGCGTGTGCTCGCCGAGAGCGGTGGCCCCGGCACGATCACAGTCGACGTCAACGACGTCGTCGTGCCGGGCCTCGCTTCGGTCGCGGTAGCATCGCCCGAGGGGACGCGTTCCTTCATGGGCGCCACGGCCGTGCTCGACGAGCTCGGGCTCACGATCGTCGACGCACGCATCGTGCCGCTCGCCAAATCGAGCCTCGATACGTACTGCGTGCTCGAGAGCGACGGCAGCACCATCACCGAACGCCGGCGGCTCGACGAGATTCGCCATCGCCTGCTCAAGGCGTTGACGGCGGGCGGCGAGCAGGCTCTCAAGGTCACGCGCCGCGCGCCGCGCCAAGTGCGCATGTTCTCGACGCCCGTGCAGATCACGATCTCGCCGGACGGCGCCAACGCACGCACGATCGTCGAGCTCGTCGCGGGCGACCGCCCCGGCTTGCTGTTTCAGGTCGCCAAGATCTTCGACCAGCACCACGTCGCCCTACAGAATGCCAAAATCATGACCGTCGGCGAGCGCGCCGAGGACGTATTCTTCGTGACCAACCCGGCGCGCCAGCCGCTCGACGAGGCGACCTGCGAGCGGCTCGGCCAGTCGTTACGCGAAGGCCTCGCCGATCAGCCGAGCGCCTGATTCGAGGACCGACCCGTGAGCACACTGAGCGAAATCGTCGAGCGCGGCTGGGAACGCCGCAGCGAGCTCAAGCCCGACCGCCCGGAGCCCGAGCTGCGCGCGGCCGTCGAGGAATGTCTTGCCGGGCTCGACGCGGGCAAGCTGCGCGTCGCCGAACCGCGCGACGGTCGCTGGGTCGTCAACCAATGGCTCAAGCAAGCCGTGCTGCTGTCGTTCCGGCTGCACGACAACCGCGTCGTCGACGCGGGCCACACGCGGTTTTTCGACAAGGTGCCGCTCAAGTACGCGGGCTACGACCTCGAGCAGTTCCGCCGCAGCGGCGCGCGCGTCGTTCCCGACGCCGTCGTGCGTCGCGGCGCGTACATCGCGCCCGACGTCGTGCTCATGCCGTCGTTCGTCAACATCGGCGCCTACGTGGACTCCGGCTCGATGATCGACACCTGGGCCACGGTCGGCAGCTGCGCGCAAATCGGCAAGCGCGTGCACATCTCGGGCGGCACCGGCATCGGCGGCGTGCTCGAGCCCTTGCAGGCCGCGCCCACGATCATCGAGGACGACTGCTTCCTCGGCGCGCGCTCGGAGGTCGTCGAGGGCGTCGTCGTCGAGCGCGGCAGCGTGCTCGGCATGGGCGTCTACATCGGCCAGAGCACGCGCATCTACGACCGCGAGACGGGCGAAATACACTACGGCCGGGTGCCGGCCGGCTCCGTCGTCGTGGCCGGCAACCTGCCGTCGAAGGACGGCAAGTACTCGCTCTATTGCGCCGTCATCGTCAAGAAGGTCGACGAGAAGACGCGCGCGAAAACGTCGCTGAACGAGCTCCTGCGCACGGCGGACTGAGCACTCTGGGGCGGCGAATCGCAGGCGGAGACGGCGGGCATGGCCCCGCGTGCCGCTCCGTACCGCGTCACGGGCGCGATTGCGGGCTAGTGGTGGTTACCGCCGATGCGTCCATCCGCCCTGTAAGCTTGGCCGGCATCCAGAGTCTTCGACCCGCTGTAGGTAACCACTCCGCGAGCGGGCGGCCCACGGTACCCGGTATCACCTTGGCCCGATCGTGCAGTGCCTGCGTAAAGTCTGGTGTAGGCCTGGTTCCAGTAGCGCTTCGCCGTGGCGCCGGTCGGATCGGTGAACGTGACGACCTCTTTGTACCCCAACCCGTCGACCTGCCGAAGATAGTCGCTGATCGTGTATTCGCGCGCGTCCGCTTCGGCAGCTTTCGTGCCTTCCGCCCAGATGTCCTTGAGCGACTCCTCGAACACGTGCCGGCGAACGCGCGGCAGCTGGTCTTGGAGCGCGACCACCGATTCATTGAAGCTGTCTTCGCTGCTCGCGTCGATACGCAGGGACCGCCATCCGGCCGCGCTGGCGGAACCCGCGAGGACGACGGCCAGCACCCCAACCGTGAGCTTCAGCATCTGAAGTCCTCCTGCTTTCGGTCATGAATGACCTATGGGACCGTGGTTTCAAGAATAGCGCCAAGCGACGGCCCCCGAAACCCTGCTTTGAACGAAGCCTGACGCGAGGCTCTTTTTTCGGGCCGCGATACGTAATCGGCGGTACGGAAGGACCGCGCTGGGTGGCACAGAGAGGCGCGGCTGCGAGCGAGGGTGTTGGTCCCGCGCTCAGCCGAACCGGCCGGTGATGTAGTCCTCGGTGAGCTTGTGGCGCGGGTTCGTGAAGATGTCGTCCGTTTCGCCGATTTCGATGAGCTTGCCGAGATGAAAGTAGGCCGTGCGCTGCGACACGCGCGCGGCCTGCTGCATCGAGTGCGTCACGATCGCGATCGCGTAGTTCTGCTTGAGCTCGTCGATGAGGTCCTCGATGCGCGCCGTCGCGATCGGATCCAGCGCCGAGCACGGCTCGTCCATGAGGATGACATCCGGGTTCACGGCGATCGTACGTGCGATGCAGAGCCGCTGCTGCTGGCCGCCCGATAACCCCGTGCCGGGCTCCTCGAGCCGGTCCTTCACCTCGGTCCAGAGCCCCGCGCGCTCGAGACTCGTCTGCACGATCTCGTCGAGCTCGCCGCGATCGCGCGCGAACCCGTGAATGCGCGGGCCGTAGGCCACGTTGTCGTAGACCGATTTCGGGAACGGGTTGGGCTTCTGGAACACCATGCCGACGCGAGCGCGCAGCATGACGACGTCCATGTGGCGCGCGTAGATGTTCTCGCCATCGAGCGTGATGTCGCCCGTGACGCGCGCCGACTCGATCGTGTCGTTCATGCGATTCAGGCAGCGGATGAACGTCGATTTGCCGCAGCCGGACGGGCCGATGAGCGCGATGACCTCGTGGCGGCCGACGTCGAGGCTCACTCTTTGAATGGCGTGGTTGTCGCCGTAATAGACGTCAACGTGGCGCGCCTGCATGAGCGGATTGGCCGAAGTGAAGTCGCCGACCGTGCGATAGCCTTCGTCGGGCGCCGCCTTCGTGGGCACAGCCTGCACGGACGGTGCTTCTGCCGCGGCTTCGGTCGAGACCTCGGGCACTGAGTTGCTCTGTTTTTCTAGGGCTACGCTCACATCCTACCCCAACTGCGCGCGTGGGCGCTGTCAGTACCGGCGCTCGAAACGCTTCCGTAGCAATATCGCCGTCGCGTTCATCACGAGCAGGAACACGAGCAGCACCAGAATCGCCGCGGACGTGCGCTCGACGAACGCACGCTCGGGGCTGTCGGCCCAAAGATAGACTTGGACCGGCAAGGCCGTCGACGGATCCAAAGGACTCTCGGGAATATCGACGATGAACGCGACCATGCCTATCATCAGAAGCGGCGCCGATTCACCGAGCGCGCGCGCCATGCCGATGATCGTTCCCGTGAGCATGCCGGGCATCGCAAGCGGCAAGACGTGATGCAGCACCATCTGCATCTTCGACGCGCCGACGCCGAGCGCGGCTTCGCGAATCGACGGCGGCACGGCCGTCAGCGCGGCGCGCGACGCGATGATGATGACGGGCAGCGTCATCAAGGACAGCACGAGCCCCCCGACGAGCGGTGCGGACCGCGGCAAGCCAAACGCATTGATGAACACCGCGAGCCCGAGGAGACCGTACACGATCGACGGCACGGCCGCGAGGTTGTTGATGTTGACCTCGATGAGATCCGTCCAGCGATTGCGAGACGCGAATTCCTCGAGGTAGATGGCGGTCGCGACTCCCAGCGGAAACGCCAGCGTGAGCGTCACCAGCAGCATGAAGAAGGAGCCGACCGTCGCGCTCCAGATCCCGGCAAGCTCGGGATCGGTCGATGCGCCCGCCGTGAAGAAGTAGCGGTTGAGCTGGATATCCACACGATCCTGCGCCTCGAGCGCGGCGAGCCACTCGAGCTCTTGATCGCTGGTGCGGCGTTGATCCTGCGGCAACGCGCGGTCGACGTGGCCCTTCACGATCACGTCGACGTCGTCGTCGGCGAGCAGCCATAGGCTGTGCGTCGTGCCGATGACGCTCGGATCGTCGCGCACGCGCTCGCGCAGCTCGAACCCGGCGCCCGGGCTCACCATCGAGTACAGCTCGCGCAGCTGCGCGCGTGCCGTGACATCCGGGAACAATCGATTCAGCGCCTCGCGCACGAGCCGCTGGTAGTCGGCAGCCGCGAGAATTTCGGGATCGCGAGCGCCCTCGGGGTCGATGACCTCCTCCGCGAGGTCGACGTCCAGCAGAATCCGGGTCTGGCCGAGCGCGGTGTAGCCGTTGCCGATCAGCGTATAGAAAAAGAAAGCGAGAAAGCCGAGGCCGATGAGCAGCGCGCCGAGCCCGAGCGCGCGGAACAGCCGCTCCTTGCGATAGCGCGCAGCGATGCCCCGCGCGACCGCCTCCTTGACCGACCTTCCGGGCTGCTCACTCATACTGCTCGCGGTAGCGCCGCACGACATGCAGCGCAATGACGTTCAAGACCAAGGTCACCACGAACAGCACGAGGCCGAGCGCGAACGCCACGAGCGTGCGCGGGCTGTCGAACTCTTGATCGCCGACGAGCTGTGTGACGATCTGCACGGTCACCGTCGTCACGGCCTCGAACGGATTGGCGGTGAGATTCGCCGCAAGCCCCGCAGCCATGACGACGATCATCGTTTCACCGATCGCGCGCGACACCGCAAGCAGGACGGCGCCGACGATACCCGGCAACGCGGCCGGCAACACCACGTTGCGGATCGTCTCCGAGCGCGTCGCACCCAAGCCGTAAGAGCCGTCGCGCAGAGCCTGCGGCACTGCCGTGATGACGTCGTCCGACAGGGACGAGACGAACGGAATGATCATGATGCCCATCACGAGGCCGGCGCCGAGCGCGCTCTCGGATGCGACCGTAAGCCCGATCGACTCGCCGAAGCCGCGCAAGAACGGCCCGACCGTGAGCGCGGCGAAGTAGCCGTAGACGACGGTCGGAATACCCGCAAGAACCTCGAGCAACGGTTTTGCGTACGAGCGCACGCGGGCATTCGCGTACTCAGCGAGATAAATCGCCGACATGAGGCCGACCGGCACCGCGACGAACATCGCGATGCCGGAGATCAAAAGCGTGCCGGTGAACAACGGCACGGCGCCGAACGCGCCCGATGAGCCCACCTGATCCGCGCGGATCGCGGTCTGCGGGCTCCACGTCAACCCGAACAGGAAGTCGAGCGGAGACACCTGCTGGAAGAACCGCACGGCTTCGAACAGCACCGATAGAAAAATGCCGACGGTCGTCAGGATCGCGACCATCGATGCGCCGATAAAGAGAAACTCGATCGTGCGCTCGACGCGGTTGCGCGCACGAAAATCGGGCCGCACGCGGTAGAACGCCCAGCCCAGTCCGGTGAGGCCGAGCACGAGCACTGCCGCCGCGAGCAAATTGCGGCTCGTCGTGCGCAGCGCAGAATAGCGCTCGGCGGCCGCCGCAATGACCGAATCCGCATTGGTCGCGGCGATGTTGCCTTCGACGACGTTGCGGATGTCGTTGTAGACGAGCCCGAGCTGTTGGCTCGGCAGCTCTTGCATCTCGGGCGGCAGGCCGTCCAAAACCGCGCTGCGCAAGAGCGTGGGCTCTACGACGACCCAAAGCGCGACGAGCGCGACGACCGGCAGCGCGCACCACAGAGCGACGTAGCCGCCGTGATAGCCCGGCAAGGAGTGGAAGGCGCGCACCGACGTGCCCACCGCGACGGCGATCGCCCGCCGCCGCCCCACGTAATAACCGAGGATCGCGAGCGCCGCGATCGCGATCAAGAGTGTGGAGGACGCCACCGCGGCCGGGTGCCGCTCAATGAGCGGCGGGGAGCTGCAAGCTCGCGAGCGAACGCACCGCTGCCGCGACCTCGCGGCGCTCATCCTCGGCGAGCGGCACGAGCCCCTTTTCCGAGAGGTAGCCGAAGTCGCCCCACGCAGAGTCGCTCGTGAACTCCGTCAAGTACTCGCGGATGCCCGGAATCAGGCTCACGTGCGCCTTCTTCACGTAGAAGTAGAGCGGGCGTGAGATCGGATACGTGCTGTCGGCGATCGTGTCGAAATCGGGCGCGACGCCGCCGACCGCGGCGCCTTGCACCTTGTCGGCATTCTGCTCGAGGAAGCTGTAGCCGAAGATGCCCAGAGCGCGCGGGTTCGCCTCGAGCTTCTGGACGATCAAATTGTCGTTTTCGCCGGCGTCGATGTAGCGGCCGTCCTCGCGCAGCGTGTGGCACGCCGCACGGTAGTCGTCGCCCTTGAGCGCGGCGAGCGCCGGGAACGCCTTGCAGCCGCCCTCCATCGCGAGCTCCAGGAACGCGTCGCGCGTACCGGAGGTCGGCGGGGGACCGAGCACCTCGATCGAAACATCGGGCAGCGCTTTGTTGATCTGCGTCCAACGCTGATACGGATTCGGGACGGTGCCGGCGCCGCCCGACGGGTTCGGCACGTTCTTCGCGAGCGCGAGGAACACGTCGCGCAACGTGAGCTCGAAAGGTGCAGCGGACTTGGCGTTCGCGAGCACGATGCCGTCGTAGCCGATCTTGACCTCGACGATTTCCGTCACGCCGTTCGCAGCACAAGCCGCGACTTCGGACGCCAAGATCCGGCGCGACGAGTTCGTGACGTCGGGATGCTGGACGCCGATGCCGTCGCAGAAGAGCTTGATGCCGCCGCCGCTGCCCGTCGACTCGATCTTCGGCGTCTTGAACCTGCCGGCGCGTCCGAAGTTTTCCGCGACGACCGTCGCGAACGGGTACACCGTCGAAGAGCCGACGATGCTGATGTAGTCGCGGACCTGCTGCGCGTCGACTCGATCCGAACCGCAACCGGCGGTGCCGATCACTGCGGTCACGGCGAGTAAGCGATAGAGACTGGGAGAGCGTTTGCGCGGTAGTCCCATGATTCCTCCTGGCAGATGATCGCGGCCTTGTCGCAGGCAACGAGATAGCATAGCGTCGCCGCAGCGTAGCCAGCCAATGTTAAGGAATTATTGCAGAGTGGCTTCAGCCGCCGCGGCGCTCGACCTCATTTGTATGGTTAACAAATACTTAGCGCAATCACCCGAGGAGCCCCGATGACCGTCGTCGAGCTCTGCCGGGAGCTCATCCGTAAGGCCTCGGTGACGCCCGACGATGCGGGTTGCCAGGCGCTCATCGCGGCCGCGCTCGAGCCGTCCGGCTTCATCGCCGAGCACCTGCGGTTCGGCGCGGTCGACAACCTGTGGCTGCGGCGCGGCCGCGCGGCGCCGACGCTCGTTTTCGCGGGCCACACCGACGTCGTGCCGCCGGGCCCGCGCGAGCAATGGAGCGTCGATCCGTTCGGGGCCGAGCTTACCGACGGCTTCGTGGTCGGACGCGGCGCGGCGGACATGAAGGGTAGCCTCGCCGCGATCGTCAAGGCGTGCGAGCGCTTCGCGCAGACCCATCCCGACGTCGAAGGGTCGCTCGCGCTCTTGATCACGAGCGACGAGGAAGGCGCGGCCGACGACGGCACGCTCAAGGTCATGGACACGCTGGCCGCGCGCGGCGAGACGTTCCAATACTGCGTCGTCGGCGAGCCGTCGAGCGCGGAGCGGCTAGGCGACACGGTGCGCATCGGCCGGCGCGGCAGCCTTTCCGGCATCATGACGATCCGCGGCGCACAAGGCCACGTCGCTTACCCGCTCGCGACCGAGAACCCGATGCACGCGTTCGCGAGATTCGTCGGCGCCATGACGCGCGAGTCGATCGACGCGGGCAACGAGCACTTTCCGCCGACGACGTTCCAGATGGTCAACGTATCGAGCGACGCGAACGCGCCGAACGTCGTGCCCGGCGAGCTCAAGTGCCGCTTCAACTTGCGCTACTCGAACGTCTGGACGCACGACGCGCTCATGGCGCACATCGAAAAGCTGCTCCGCGATCTTCGCATCGACTACGAGATCCGTTGGCGCGTCGCAGGCAAGCCGTTCTTCACGAAGCCCGGACGGCTCACGGCCGCGGTCCAAGCGGCCGTGCGCGAAGTGACGGGGCTCGATCCCGAGCTGTCGACGAGCGGCGGCACGTCCGACGGCCGCTTCATCGCACCTTACGGCATCGACGTCGTCGAGCTCGGCCCGATCAACGCCACGATCCACAAAGTCAACGAAGCCGTCTCCGTCTCCGACCTCACGCGCCTCGAGCACATCTACTTCCGCGTCGCCGAGCTTCTCCTCCTCCCCAAATAGTTTCGTCGCGCGCGCGGCTGTGTGATGCGCCGATCGCGCATCGCCGTTCCGGGAGCGCGCGTAGAGAGCCCCTTCCGAGACACGCCGGAAGTGCATCCCTGCGGCTCGGCGGCGCAGGTCCCTGTGCGCCGACGGTCTCGGAAGGGGCTCTCTACACGCGCTCCCGGAACGGACCGAATGTGGGTGATGGCGCGATCGGTGGCGCGCGCGGCGTGAGCGGAGCGGAACCCGGCGGCGCGGGTGCATACAGGGCCGACCGGGGCGCTCGCGCACATGGATGTGCGCGCGCGAGCCTACAGGGACGTATTCACGGCGTCCCCGGGCGGCCCTGTATGCGCCCGCGCCGCCGGAGCGATGAGCTCGGCGCATTCGCGCGCGGCTGGGACGCCCCACGGCCACGGGCGCTCGGGGCGAGCATTTTTTTGGGGGGGTCAGGTGCGGCTTTCGAGGCGGCGGGAGCCCTGCTCGACTTCGGCTTCGATGTTCTTGATGCCGATGTGGCGCACGTCTTTGCCGTGCACCATGAAGATGACGTACTCGCCGACGTTCTTCGCGTGATCGCCGATGCGCTCGAGCGCGCGCGCCATCCAGGTCATGTCCATCACGCGTGTGATCGTGCGCGGATCCTCCATCATGAACGTGATGCCCTGGCGATAAATCGACTCGTACTCCTCGTCGACCGTGTCGTCGGCTTTGACGACCTCGAGCGCGCCCTTCGTGTCGAGGCGCGCGAACGCGTCGAGCGCACCATGCACCATCTGCTTCACGTGCCGCGCGAGATTGCGGAGCTCGCGGTAGTTCGTCGACGGCCGCTCGACGCTCGCGAGCCGCGCCGCGAGCACGCCGATCTTCTCGGCCTCGTCGCCGATGCGCTCGAGGTCGGTGATCGTCTTGATGATCGCGATGACGAGGCGCAGGTCGCCGGCCGTCGGTGCGCGCGTCGCGAGGATTCGGCTGCACTCCTCGTCGATGCTGACTTCCATGCGGTTGACCTTGACGTCGTCCTCGGCGACTTGGAGGCCGAGCTGGCTGTCGCCGTCGGAAAGCGCCTTGACGGCGCGGTCGAGCTGCTCCTCGACGAGGCCGCCCATCGACAGCACCGAGTTACGCACGCGCTCGAGGTCTTCGTTGAAGCGCCTCGAGATGTGGTGACCGAGATCCTCGACTTCCATCGTGAGCCCTCTGCTGCACCCGAGCTATAGTACCGCTTGCACCGCGCCGCTGCGATGGACGACGCGCTCCTTCGGGAAGAGGCAACTGAACGTGCTGCCCTCGCCCTCGCGACTTCTAATCGTGAGCTCGCCCTCGTGCCGTTGCAGCGCGTGCTTGACGATCGCGAGACCGAGCCCCGTGCCGCCGCTCGCGCGCGAGCGCCCCGGATCCACGCGATAGAAGCGCTCTGTCACGCGCGGAATCTGTTCCTCGGGAATGCCGATGCCGGTGTCGACGACCTCGAAGACGGCGCCCGCTTCGTCGGTGCGCCACACGACGCGCACGCTGCCGCCGGCGGGCGTGAAGCGCACGGCGTTGTTGACGAGGTTGTAGAAGATCGAGTGCAGCTCCGATTCCTTGCCGAGCAGCGCCGCGTCGGTTTCGAGCACGAGCTCCACGGTCGGCCCGCCGGTCCGAGCCCGGAACTCCTCGACGATCGGAGTGAGCATCGCGCACACGTCGATGAAGTCGTGTGGAGCGTTCACTTCGGCGGACTCGAGGCGCGTGAGCTCGATCAAGTCGCGCAGAATCCGAGTCATGCGCTCGGCCTGACGCTGCATCTCCGTCATCGGTGCACGCCACGAAGCCGGCATGTCGCCTTCCTCGGCCAGCGCGTCGAGATAGCCGCTGATGACCGTCAACGGCGAGCGCAGCTCATGAGAAGCGTTGGCCACGAAATCGCGGCGCGTGCGCTCGACGTTCTTCTCTTGCGTGACGTCGCGGACGATGGCGAGGCGTTGATCGGTGCCGTAGGGGATGATCTGCACGTTGAGCCACCCCGATTCGCGCCGCGGCGACGCGACGACGATACCGTCACCCGTCGGCGCGCGGAGATAGGCAACGAAGTTCGGATGACGCAGCAGATTGTCGAGCCGGTGGCCTACGTCGGTGGCCATATTGAGCCCGAGCAAGCGAGCGGCCGCGGGATTGAACCAGAGGATCTCGCTGTCGGCGTTGAGAATGATGCCGCCGTCGGCGAGCGCGCCCGTGCTCTCGCGCACCTCGCGCAGCAGCCGGTGGTACTTCTTCTTGCGGTTGCGCGCCTTCGCCCTGAGCTTGTCGACGCGCGCGAAGATCTCGGCCCAGAGCCCGCGCGTCTCGAACAGCGGCAAGCGGCGCTGGCCGTCGAGCACTCGATCGAGGAGGTAGACGTGGCGCAGCATGAACGCCGTGTAGAGAACTGCGGCACCGCTGAGCCACCAGCCGGCGCCGCCGAACCACCACCCTAGGAACAGCGCCGCCACGATGAGGCCGGCCAGCGCGGCGATCTGCGATACCCAGCGACTCGGTAGGGTCACGACGATCCGAGGGAGAACCGATAGCCCGAGCCGCGCACGGTCCGGATGAGCCGGTCGTGGCCGTGCGGCGTCAGGGCTTTGCGCAGCCGGCGGATGTGAACGTCGACGGTTCGCTCCTCGACGTAGACGTTACCGCCCCACACCCTATCGAGCAGCTGCGCGCGACTGTAGACGCGGTCGGGGTGGCGCATGAAGAACTCGAGCAACCGGTACTCCGTCGGTCCGAGCGGCACTTCGGCGCCGTTGGCGCTGACCTGATGGCTCGCGGAATCGAGCTTGAGGCTGCCGGCGCTGACGACCTCGCCCTCGGCGGCCTCGTTGCGCCGCAACGCGGCACGGATGCGGGCCAGGAGCTCGCGCGGCGCAAACGGCTTGACGATGTAGTCGTCGGCCCCGCCATCGAGCCCGGCCACGCGATCGTCCTCTTCCGCGCGCGCCGTGAGCATGATGACCGGGATCTCCTTGGTCTCGGGGTCACGCTTGAGCTGCCGCGTGAACTCGAGCCCGCTGACGTCGGGCAGCATCCAGTCCATGAGCACGAGGTCGGGACGCTGGTCCGCCATCGCGGCACGCGCTTCGCGTGCGTCCCCGGCCGGCAACACTTGATAGCCGGCGCGACTGAGGTTGAAACACACCATCTCTCGGATCGCGCGCTCATCCTCGACCACGAGGATTCTTCGTTGCGTCGTCGTCCACTCGCAGGCCAATCTCGTGCCGGCCATTGAATCGCGGCCATATTACAGTCTGGTTACGACG
>DATFFV010000283.1:0-2406 GCA_035249885.1 Gammaproteobacteria bacterium
AAGTCCTCGAGCATCGTCGCCTCATCGGCGAGGTAGGCGTCGGTGATGTCAGCGCTCACCGCGGGCGGCGCAGGATGCGCCGCATCGAACAGCCAGTGGCGCGTGTCGTCGGGGCCGGCCATGCCCCTAGTCTAGTCGTCGCACGGACGAGCGACGACCGGGCTCAATCCGATCGATGGCGAACCGCTGTGCCGCGATCGAACTTGAAGTCCTTCGGCAGTCGACCGCGAAACTTGCGGAGACGCATCAATAGGTGTTTCACCTTCGGTGCCTTTTCGACCTCGAGCGTCCGCGCGCCTACCACCTGCAATCTCACGTCGTCGCCTTCGCGGAGGCCCAATGCTTCCACGAGTGCGGCTGGTAGGCGGATGGCGAGGTTGTTACCCCACTTGGAAACGCGCATGGCCGGCTCCTTTTCTGGCTGCACATCCTGGAAGGGAGTATAGCCAGAGACTCTCTGGGCCACGCATTGGCCGGCACAGCCAGCTCAGGCGCGCGGGCGCGCGGAGATTCCGATGTGGCCGGGTTGCGCCGCGACGCGCGCAAGCCACGCGCGCACGTTCGCGTACGGCGCGAGATCGTGGCCGCCTTCGTCCGCGACGTGCGTGTAAGCGTAGAGCGCGATGTCGGTGATCGTGTAACGCTCGGCGACGAAGAACTGCCGCCCCTTCAAGTGCGTCTCCATGACCGCGAGCGCTGCGCGGCCCTTTGCGAGCCTGTCCGGCAGCTCGGAACGGCGCGCGTGGTCAGCGGGAAGGTGTTTCGCGATGTAGCGCGGCGTCGCGACGTACGGTTCGTGGCTGTACTGCTCGAAGAACATCCACTGCAGCACCTGGGCGCGGCCGAGCCGATCGCCGGGCACGAACGGCGAGCCTTCGGCCAAGTACCACAGGATCGCGTTCGATTCCGCGAGGTTCGTGCCGTCGTCGAGCTCGAGCGTCGGAATACGGCCGTTGGGATTGCGTCGCAGGAATTCCGTCTTGCGCGTCGCGCCGGCGTCGATGTCGAGCTCGGTCCACTCGTAGGACTCCCCTAGCTGCGCGAGCAGCAGGCGAACCTTGTAGCCGTTCCCCGAATCGAGGTAGTCGAACAAGTGCATGGCGTAGCCGCGCTCGGGCAGCTCTAGCGCGCCGGCGCACCCGGCAAGAACTCGGGCGCGAGCTCGTCGCACCGGTGTGCGACGTACGGGACGTCGGCGACGAGCACTTGATCGGAGCCTTTGTACTGATCCGTGAAGTAGACGGGATCCTCGGCCACGAACTCGCGCGTCAGCACCCACTTCTCGGGATCGAGGGAGAAACGCTCGACGATATGAAGCCGGTCGCTGTGCTTCACGGGCGCCGCGAGAACGCCGGGCTCGAAGCCGATGGTGTCGACGACGAGCACGTCGCCGTCCCAGCGGCCGATCGAGTGGCCGGCATAGCTCGGTGTGATGTTCGCGGGGTGCGCGGCCATGTTCATGTGTATGACGCGCTCGAAGCTGTACAACCCGTAGTTGATGACGATGCGGTCGCGCTCTTGCGTGATGCGGTTGACGGCGCCGTCGAACACCCAGTCGAAGATGATGCTCGTCGGCCGGCAGCGTAGCCTCGGGTTGTCCGCGGGCGACCACGTTTGAAACGCGTCGGCCTCGGCCTTGCCGCGCGCCGTGTACGTCACGGGCCGCGGGCCCCAGCCCGACGGCGGCACATCGCGCATTGCGAGCTGGCCGGACTCAACGGCCGCGATCAAGCTCTTCGGCACGAGATTCCCGCCACCGGTCGGCGGCACCGCGATGACGTATTGCTCCTGCGCCCAATCGCCCGAGATGTTCGGCTCGCCACTCGGTCGCCGCTTCGGCCGGTTCGACGTGTCGACGGCTTGCGTCGTGAACTGATCGTTGCGGTTGCGCGTCGGCGCATCCCCGATCGTGATGTCCTCGATATAGCACGCAGCCGGATCGTCGCGATGACCCCAGCCCGAAATCTTGGCGTGCGCACCCGTGACGAACATCTCCTCGGACCAGCCCGAGCGGCGCAACAACGTCGCCGCGCGCATCTCGCATCTCATCGCGATCACGGTGCCGGCCGAATCGACGATGTCGAGGTTCAAGTATGAATGCGGATTGACGAAGTCGATGCCGGTGATCGTGCCCTCGATCTCGACGGGCTTCGTGCGATCGAAGCGGCCGAAGCCGTGGTGCGCGAGCGCCGGCGCGGCGGCAACGAGCGTGAGCAACGCGGCGGCCACAACCGGGGTACGGGTTCGTCGAGTCACGTGCAATCCCCCTTCTCTGCTACGCGAGCCTAGCATGGCGCCCACGTCCCGGGTTATGACGCATGGCGTCAAGATCGCCGTTGTAAGTGCATGACCTGCGTCTAGGTCTTGCGGCCCGCTCCCTCGCTAAAGTGGGCGCATGTCGACCCC
>DATFFV010000284.1:0-2124 GCA_035249885.1 Gammaproteobacteria bacterium
GCTACTGCGTCGAGTGCCACAACGAAACCGATCTGACGGCCGACATCGCGTTCGACGCGCTCGGTCCCGACGAGGTCGCGGCGCACGCCGAAACGTTCGAGCGCGCGGTGCGCAAGCTGCGCGGCCGCATGATGCCGCCGCCGGGCGGCGTCAAACCGGCAAACGCCGAGGTCGACAGGTTCGTCGCCTGGCTCGAGGCGAGTCTCGATGCGGCCGCGCCCGCGCCCGAGCCCGGCTACGTCACGCCACACCGCATGAACCGCACCGAGTACGCGAACGCGATTCGCGATCTCATCGCGCTCGAGGTCGATCCCACGACGCTTCTGCCCGTCGACGGCGCGGAAGCCGGCTTCGACAACATCGCGAACGCGCTCACGGTGTCGCCGTCGTTCATCGACCAGTTCTTGAGCGCGGCGCGCAACTTGAGCGCGCAGGCCGTAGGCTCAACCGCGCCACGCGCCGTCGGCGTGCCGTACACGATCGGCAACGCGCGCGCGCAGCAATTCCACGTCGAGGGGCTGCCGCTCGGCACGCGCGGCGGCGGGCTCATCGAGCACTACTTCCCCTCCGACGGCGAGTACCGGCTCAACATCGGCGATCTCGTGACGGGCCTCTGGGGCTTCAACCAGGAGCACCGCGCCACGCTGATCGCCGTGCTCGACGGGCGCAAATTTTTCGAGCTCGACATCGGTGGCGGCGACGATTTGAAGGAGCTCGACCAGATCGGCGCGCCGGCCGTCGACAAGATCAACGCGCGGCTCAAAAACATTCCGTTCACGGCCACCGCGGGCCTGCACCGGCTCGGCGTGACGTTCCTGCACCGCTCGTTCGCCGAGAGCGACCGGCACCTCTACTCGCTCGTGCCGGGCGGCGGCCACGACACGGTGCTCACGCTCAATAGCGTCGAGGTCTTCGGCCCCGTCGTGCCGGCTGGATTGAGCGCCACGCCGAGCCGCACGAAGATCTTCACGTGCTACCCGCAGGCGCCCGCCGACGAGCAGGCGTGCGCGCTTGAGATCGTGACGACGCTCGCGCGCGAAGCGTTCCGCGGCGCGTTGCACGACGACGACGTGCCGCGCCTCATGCGCCTCTACGACGAGGGACATACGGCGGCCGGGTTCGAGGAAGGCGTCAAGTACGCGCTGTCGGGCGTGCTCGCGCATCCGAAATTCCTCTATCGCTTCGAGCCGCCGCCCGAGAGCCTCGCGGCCGGCGCGAGCTACCCCTTGAGCAGCGCAGAGCTCGCGTCGCGGCTGTCCTTCTTCCTATGGAGCTCGATCCCCGATGCCGAGCTCCTCGAGCTCGCGGCCGGCGACCGGCTCCGCGAGCCCGCCGTGCTCGAGGAGCAGCTGCAGCGCATGCTCGCCGACGAGCGCGCCGAGACGCTCGCCGCGAGCTTCGCGTTCCAGTGGCGCAACTTGGGCGAGCTCGACGGGCTCGCGCCCGACCCGTTCCTGTTCGCCGACGTCGATCGGCAGATTCGCGCGCATTTCGTCACCGAGGCGCGGCTCTACGTCGACAGCATCTTCCGCTCGGAGCGGAGCGTGCTCGAGCTGCTGACGGCGAACCACACCTTCGTCAACGAGACGCTCGCGCGCCACTACGGCATCGACGACGTTCGCGGCGAGCGCTTCCGCCGCGTGCAACTCGCCGACGAGAACCGCTTCGGCTTGCTCGGCAAGGGCGGTGTGCTGCTCGCCTCGTCGTACCCGAACCGCACGTCGCCCGTGCTGCGCGGGCAGTGGCTGCTCGAGAACGTACTTGGGGTCCCGCCAGAGTCGCCGCCGCCGAACGTCGAGGCGCTCGTCGAGAACGTCGAGGGCGAGGCCGCGAGCACGGTGCGCGCGCGGCTCGAGGTGCACCGCAACAATCCGTCGTGCGACGCGTGCCACGGCATCATCGACCCGCTTGGCTTCGCGCTCGAGAACTTCGATGCCGTGGGCCGCTGGCGCGACCGGGACCGCGAGGCTGGGGCGCCCATCGACGCGTCGGGCGTGCTCGTCGATGGCACGCCCGTCTCGGGTCCGGTCGAGCTGCGCCGGGCCATCCTCGCACGCCCCGACCAGTTCGTGCAGACTTTGACAGAAAAATTAATGACTTACGCGCTCGGCCGGACGCTCAGGT
>DATFFV010000285.1:0-5986 GCA_035249885.1 Gammaproteobacteria bacterium
CTGCGTGCGCGATCTCCTGCGCCGACGGCGAGAAGCATTCGTTGAGCGCCGCGATCTGCTCGGGATGGATCGCGAACTTGCCTTTGAAGCCGATGCTCTTCGCGCGCAGCGAATTGCTGCGCAGGCCGTCGGGGTCGCGCAACTTGAAGTACGGCGTATCGAGCGCCAACACGTGCGCAGCGCGCGCGGTCACGCAGAGCCGTTGGCGCGCGTACGCGATCTGCGATTCGTCCTCGAGGCGCTCGATACCCATGTCGTTCGTGAAGTCTTCACCGCCGAAGGCGACGGCGACGACGCGTTCGCTCGCGCGGCAGATCGCGTCGCAGTTGACGATGGCCTCGGCCGTCTCGATCCACGGCAGCAGACGCACCTTGCCCGCCGGCAGGCCGGCGCGGCGCTCGAGGCCGTCGAGCAACCGCGCGACGGCGGCGATGTCGGCCGCGCGGCGCACTTTGCCGATCGAGACGCCGAAGATCTCGGGGCCGACGACCGCGGCAAGATCGGCCTCGACCCACTCCGTGTCGAGCGAATTGACGCGCGGGATCACGGGGAGACCCAAGGCCGCGAGCCGCGGCAGGAAGGAGCGGACCGTTTCGCGCGCGTTGGCCTTCTCGGCAGCCGGCACGGAGTCTTCCATGTCGGGCACGTAGGCGTCGGGCTTAAGCGCGAGCGCCTTCTCGAGCATGTTGGCTTTGTTGCCGGGGACGAATAGCGGGCTGCGGAGGATCACGTGTCGATCACGCGTGCGTAGCGTCCATGTGTCGTTGATTCTCTCGGCACCTGACGTCGCAGAGGGTAACACCGCGGCGTGCCTTTGGCGGTAACAGCGACGGCTGGGCTAGACCACCGCGCGTATCTCGGTCGCTCGCACATGATGCTGTCGGACGGACCGAGGGCTAGAATCGCGCATCCGATTCACGGTCGGGAGTGGGTGATGCGAATCCCAACGCGTTGGGCGGCAATTTTCGTCTACGTGGTCACCGGCTGCGCGTTGCCGGCGGCGGCACAGGTCGATCAGCAACGGGCACAGGAGTACTTCAAGGAAGTCCAGGCGGTCTGTGAGCGCGAGGGCTTACGCCTCTGGGGCGTATCGTTGTGTGGACCGATGGTCGTAGCTGACCTAAGGACGCAGACGATCGCCACCAGTCAACCGGCGCCGGAAGGGCCTCGCTCGCGGCTGCTCGGTCTTGTGAACGCGCCACTCGAGTGGGGCGGCGTGACCTGGGCGGCGTACATGTGGGACTTCGTGGTCAACGCGCCGCCGCGTGCGCGCAGGGAAGTATTCCTCCACGAGCTGTTCCACGGCAACGTTCAACCGAAGCTTGGGCTGATGGCACAAGGGCAGGGGGAACTGTTGAACGAGCATCTCGACGCGCTGGATGGGCGATATTGGCTGCGGCTCGAATGGCGCGCGCTCGCACAGGCGCTGAGGGAGTCGGGAGCACCGCGCAACGCGGCCGTTCGCGACGCGCTCGCCTTCCGACAGGCGCGGCGCATGCTCTACGCGGGCGCTGCCGAAAACGAGCGCGCGCTCGAGATCACGGAAGGCCTCGCCGCGTACACGGGCACCGCGGCCGCGGCAGAATCCCCGGCCGACGCAATCGCCGGCGCAATCGACCTGCTGACCTCGGCGGAAACGGGGGAAAGTTTCGTTCGCACGTTTGCGTACATGTCCGGCCCCGCGTATGGCCTCCTGCTCGATGCGTCGTCTCCCGAATGGAGGCAAAGCGTGCGCAACACCGATGATCTCGGCACACTCGTGATGCGTGCACTCGCCGTTCAACCAGCCACCGATGCCGTGGCGTCTGCCGCGCGATATGGCGGCGCCGAGCTCCGCGTTGTCGAACAGCAGCGCGAGCAACAGCGGCAGGAACGCCTCGCCGAGCTGCGTCGGCGGTTTGTCGACGGCCCCGTGCTCGTGATTCGCGGCGGAGGCAGTGGGATGTCCAATTCCTTGGGTGCAGTCGTGATTCCCGGCAGCGGGACGGTGTTCTTCGGTCCCTACCGACTTGCAGGAGCCTGGGGCACGCTCGAAGCCGAGAAGGGCGTGCTGCTCACGAGCGACGGCAGCTCGCGTGTTGTGCCAGGGCCCGTCCGGCAGGACGAACGTACGGTCTCCGGAGACGGATGGACCGTCAAAACCGCGCCCGGATGGATTGTTCGCGAAGGAGCACGGCGGGGCGACTACGCAGTGGTCCAGCAGCAGCCCTGACGTCCATGTCCGGCACGCCATAATGCGCGCTCTCGTCGCGTGCGCCCCAACGTTGGCACCCCGAAGTCCGGCCCCCAACCGCCTGTAACCGAAAAGGCCTCTGTCGCATCTATTGCTTACGGAGGATGCGGGCCTCGCTTGGCGGGGGTGCGCGTGGACGCATGGGACAGCACCGTTTCAACGTTTTTGGCCAGCTCGTGGTGATCACGGGGACGGCCGGCAACTGGTCGGCCTTCGTGCTCGCCGACGATGGGATGCGCCGTAAGGCGGACTTTGCCGTCCCCGGCTCGGTGTCCGAGGATGATCTTTGCGAATACCTGTCCGAGCTGTTCAGGGACTCAGCCTGCCGGACCCAGCCCTCGGTGACTCGAATACCGTAGGCCGGCCGTCGGGGCTCGCGGTTCGTCTCGCGTGCTCCGCCGGAGCCGGCGCTGCTCTAAATGGGCCCGCTCCTTGTCGGCACCATCCGCGCCATGCGCTTCCGGTGGATTGACATGTGAGGTACATGTGAATAGGCTCGACCACATGTCCAAGATGATCCAACTTCGTAACGTTCCCGACGCTCTGCACAGGCAGCTCAAGGCTCGTGCGGCGCTCTCGGGTCTACCGCTGTCGGACTATCTGATTCGAGAAGTCCGCAAGATCGCCGAGCAGCCGACACCAGAGCAGATGCGCGAGCGATTGCGGCTGCGCGACCCCTATCGCGGCGGCGTGTCGCCCACTGACCTGGTTCGCGAGGAGCGAAATAGTCGGTGATCGTCGTCGATGCTTCCGCCGTCCTCGAGCTCTTGCTCGGCACGGAGCGCGCGGAGCGCGTGGCTGCCCGTGTCTTGGCGCCCGACGAACGACTCGACGCTCCCCACCTTCTCGACATCGAGATTGGGCAAGCGCTGCGCCGGCTCGCACAACTGAACGCAATCACTGTCTTGCGCGCGGAGGAAGCGCTCGCTGACTTCGCGAGCTTGGTGATCGAACGGCACGCGCATCGCGAGCTGTTGCCGCGCATCTGGCAGCTGCGAGACTCGCTGACCGCCTACGATGCCGCCTACGTAACCCTCGCTGAGGCGCTCGACGCGCCCGTGCTCACTTGCGACGCCAAGCTCGGGCGCGCGCACGGCCATCGTGCGCGGATCGAGGTGGTCAGCTAGGGTCTGCCGGGTCGACGAGGAGTTTCAGCGCTCAGCGGTGGACTCATCGATTATCCGTACCAACCGCCACGCGCAGCACGAGCTTGCCGAAATGCTCGCTCGCTTCCATGGCGCGGTGCGCGTCGGCCGCCTGCGCGAGCGGGTAGACGCGATGAATCAGCGGCACGATGCGCCCTGAGGCGAAGTGCGGCAGCGCATCGCGCTCGAAGCTGCGGATGATGGCGGCCTTCTCGGCAATGGGACGCGTGCGCAGCGTCGACCCCAGGATGCTCAACCGATTGACGAGCACGCGGCCCACGTCGAGCTCGGCCTTGCGGCCGCCCATGACGCCGATGAGCGCGAGCCGGCCGCCGACGGCGAGTGCGCGCACGTTCTGCGCGAGATAAGGCCCGCCCAAGTGATCGAGGATCACGTCGACGCCGCGTTTCTCGGTGTGGCGCAGCGCGGCTTCCGCGAAGTCTTCCTTCTTATAGTCGATGACGAGATCTGCGCCGAGCGTGGTCACACGCTCGACCTTGCCCGGCGACGCCGTGACAAGGATACGTGCGTGCGGGGCCAGCGCCTTGATGAGCTGCAGCGCGGCCGTCGTGACGCCGCCGCCGCCGCCATGGAGCAATACCGTCTCGCGGTCGGCGAGCCGCGCGTAGAGGAACAGGTTCATGTAGGCCGTGAGATAGGTCTCGCAGATGCACGCGGCCTGCTCGAAGCTCAAGTTCGCGGGGATGCGCATGATGTGGCCCGCATGTGCGGCCGCGAGCTCCGCGTAGCCGCCGCCGCCGAGCAGTGCGAACACGCGTTCGCCGACCTGAAACCCGGTGACACCCGTGCCCACGGCCTCGACGGTGCCCGCGGCCTCGAGCCCGAGCAGCGGCGACTCGCCGGGCGGCGCAGGATAGTGGCCCTGGCGCTGCACGATGTCGGGACGGTTCACGCTCGTCGCGTGAACGCGGATGAGCACCCGGCCCGGTCCGGCCGCCGGGGCCTCGGCCTCGCCGAGCTCGAGCACTTCGGGCCCGCCGAAACCGAGGAGCTGTATGGCCTTCACACGCCTGTTGTCGAGCCGGAGCGATCTACATACTATACCGCCCGCCCAAAAGGGCTCCTGCCCGTAACTCCCTGAAGGATCAGCCGTGTTCGAAACACTGAAGCCGCTGCCGCCCGACGCGATTCTGGGGATCATGACCCTGTTTCGCGCGGACCCGCACCCCGGCAAGATCGATCTCTCGGTCGGCGTCTATCAAGACGAGCAGGGCCGAACGCCCGTGCTCGCCAGCGTCAAGCGCGCCGAGAAAGGGATCCTCGACGCACAGGACTCGAAGACCTACGTCGCGATCGCGGGCAACGCGACGTTCAATCGCGGCATCGAAGAGCTCCTCTACGGCAAGGATCATCCCGCGCTCAAGGCCGGCCGCGTCTCGACCGTCCAAACGCCGGGCGGCAGCGGGGGCTTGAGCATCGCGGGACACCTCGTCGCGCGAGCGAAACCCGGCGCGCGCATCTATATGAGCGAACCGACGTGGCCGAACCATCAGCCGTTGCTCAAGGGCGCGGGCCTCACGCTCGACACCTATCCTTATTACGACTACGCGAAGCACCGCGTCGATTTCGAGCCGATGATCGCGCGGCTCGACAAGGCGAGCGCCGGCGAGCTCGTGCTCATCCACGGCTGCTGCCACAACCCCTGCGGCGCGGACCTATCGAAGGAGCAGTGGGAGGCGCTCACGCAGCTCTGCGAGCGGCGCAGCCTCATCCCGTTCATCGACATCGCGTATCAAGGCCTCGCCGAAGGCCTCGACGAGGACGCGTTCGGTGTGCGGCTCATGGCGGCGCGCTTGCCCGAGGTCGTCGTCGTGACGTCGTGCTCGAAGAACTTGGGCCTCTACCGCGAGCGCGTCGGCGCCGCGAGCGTCGTCTCGGCGAGCGCCGAGGCCGCGAAGCTCGCGGCCGCGAACGCTGCGAACGTCGCGCGCGGGATCTACTCGATGCCGCCCGATCACGGCGCCGCGATCGCGGGCCAGATCTTGGGCGACGCGGTGCTGCGTGCGCAGTGGACGCAGGAGCTCGCGGAGATGCGTAAGCGCTTGAACGGCCTGCGCCAGCTGCTCGTCGACAAGCTCGCGGCGCGCAAGACGTCGATGGACTTCTCGTTCATCGCCAAGGAACGCGGCATGTTCTCGTTCCTCGGCATCACGAAGGAGCAGGTCGTGCGGCTGCGCGAGGAGTTCCACGTGTACATGGTCGAGTCGAGCCGCATCAACATCGCGGGCATCAACCACGGCAACGTCGACCGCGTGGCCGACGCCATCGCCACCGTTCTGAAATAACGAACGACAGGTTAGCGCGAGGCGATCGCTGGGAAGTCCCCCACGTGAGGGATGCTGCACCTGCTTGGTGCACGCTTCCGCGGAAGGGCGTACAACCGCGTCCAAGTCGCGGCGTTTCGTTGGGGGAGCTCTTCATAGACGCCAGGGCTACTCCGGCCACTGCTCGAGCACGCGCACGGCGTGCGCGAGCAGCTGGTTCGCGCGCTCGAAGGCGATGCGGCTTGGTAGGAACGAGAGCGTCACGTAGCAGCGCGCCGCGGCGCGCGGTGACTCCACCCCGTCGACGGCACGCACGACGATCT
>DATFFV010000286.1:0-5248 GCA_035249885.1 Gammaproteobacteria bacterium
AAGCTTCGCGAGCCCTGGCACGCGGTCGCGCAAGTTGAGCAGCGGCGCGAGGCGTGCGGCGAGCCGCGCGTAGCGGGGCAAGTGCGCGACGAGCTTGTCGCGCAGCGAGTACGCGTGAGTGTGGTGGTACTGGTACAGGAACTCGATCTTCATCGCCGCCATGTCGACGCCCGTCGGGCACTCGCGCTTGCACCCTTTGCACGAGACGCAGAGCGCCAACGTGTCGTAGAGCTCGCGCGACGCGAGCGCGCCCGGCCCGAGCTGACCTGACAGCGCGAGCCGCAGTGAGTTGGCGCGGCCGCGCGTGACGTGCCGCTCGTCGCGCGTGACGCGATACGACGGGCACATTTGCCCTAAGTCGAACTTGCGGCAATGGCCATTGTTGTTGCACATCTCGACGGCCGCGGCGAAGCCGCGCCCGCGGTTCTCGGCGCCGACCTCGTGCTCCGACCAGTCGAGGCCGACGCTAAGCGGCGCCGTTCGATACTCGGGCTTGAAACGGAACAGGCTGCGGTCGTCCATCTTCGTCGGCGCGACGATTTTGCCGGGATTCATGAGACCCTTGGGGTCGAACGCGCGCTTGAGCTCCGCGAACGCGCGCGCGAGGCGCGAGCCGTAGAGCGGCTCGATCCACTCCGAGCGAACGAGACCGTCGCCGTGCTCGCCCGAGTAGGAGCCCTTGTATTCCTTGACGAGTGCGCACGCCTCCTCGGCGATCGCGCGCATCTGCCGCGCGCCGTCCGCCGTGCGCATATTGAGCACCGGCCGCACGTGGAGGCAGCCGACCGAGGCATGCGCGTAGAACGTGCCGCGCGTGCCGTGTTTGGTGAAGACGGCGTTGAGCCGCGCCGTGTAATCGGCGAGATGCTCGAGCGGCACGGCGCAGTCCTCGATGAACGACACGGGCTTACCGTCGCCTTTCATCGACATCATGATGTTGAGGCCCGCTTTGCGGACTTCCCAAACGTCGCGCTGCCACTTCCCGTCGGCGATCTCGACGACGCTGCCGGGTAGCCCAAGGTCGCCCATGAGCTCGGTCAACGCGCGAAGCTTCGCGTGCTCAAGTGCTTGTTCCTCGCCCGCGAACTCTACGAGCAGGAGCGCCTCCGGCTCGCCGCGGATCGTTTTGTCCATCGTGGCGCGGAACGCTGCGATGCCGCGCGACAGCTCGATCATCGTGCGATCGACGAGCTCGACGGCCGAGGGCTCGAGCGCGACGATGTGGCGCGTGAGGTCCATGGCCTGATAGAACGTGGGGAAATGCACGACGCCCAAGGCCTTGTGCTTCGGCAGCGGCGCGAGCTTGAGCTTGAGCTTGCGGAAGTAGCCGAGCGTGCCCTCGGAGCCGACGAGCAATTGCGCCATGTTGAAGGCCTCCGTCGAGGCCATGTCGAGGTTGTAGCCCGCGACGCGCCGCTGCAACTTGGGCACGCGCGCGGCGATCTCGTCGCGCTCGCGTGCGTAGAGCTCGCGCACCGTGGTCACGAGCTCACGATAGCGGTTGGGCCCGCTCGGAGCGCCGGCCGCCACGGCGCCGAACGTCAACGTTTCACCGGTCGTGAGCCAGGTGTCGGCCTCGAGCACGTTGTGCACCATGTTGCCGTAGCGCAGCGAGCGTGCGCCGCAGCTGTTGTTGGCCGCCATGCCGCCGAGCGTCGCCTGCGCCGAGGTCGAGACGTCCACGGGGTACCAGAGCCCCAGCGGCTGCAGGCGCGCATTCAAGTCGTCGAGCACGATGCCGGGTTCGACGGTGGCCGTCCCCGCGGCCGTATCGACCGCAACGAGCGCATTCAAATACTTGCTGCTGTCGACGACGAGTGCGGCGCCGACGGCCTGGCCGCATTGCGACGTCCCGGCGCCGCGCGGCAGGATCGGCACGCCCGCATCGGCCGCGATCGCGAGGGCCGTCAGCGCGTCCTCGGCCGTGCGCGGCACGACGACGCCAAGCGGCTCGATCTGGTAGATGGAGGCGTCCGTGGCGTAGCGCCCGCGGCTCCCGGCATCGAACAGGACGTCGCCACGGAGCTCGCGGCGCAGACGGCTTTCGAGGGAGGCGACGGGCGTGCTCGGCATTCGACGGCTGACCCCGGGGGCTCAAGTGGCCGCTATTGTATGGTCGGTCCGGCCGGGGCGTGGGTGGCGCAATTCGGCAACAGGTCGCACGCCGGCTAAAACCTTGGTTTAGTGCAATTTTGGTAGAATCGCGGTCCCGCAGGATTGCCCGGCGGGCGATCGCCGTTCCTCGGCTGCAGAAGAGAGCCATGTTGCGCCGTCTATTGCTCGTCGGTTGCCTAGCGCTTTGCGGGGCTGGCGCCTCCGAGTCGCAGGAGCGCCCGACCGAGCCATTCGACCGCGCCATCCTCGTGGCCAAAGCCGCGGAGCTGGCCAAGCACGAGCACGCGCTCCCGCCGCGGCCCGAAGGCGAGGACGGCGAGCGGCTCACCTACGATCAGTACCGCTCGATCCGCTATTCGGCGGCGTCGATTTGGACCGGCGAGAAGCGCAACTTCACGGTCGACCTGTTCTATCCGGGATTCATCTACGAAGTGCCCGTGAACATCAATCTCGTCGTCGGCAAGACGGCGCGGCGCGTGCTTTTCAAGAACGACCTGTTCGAGTACGCGCCCAACGTGCCGCTCGTCGCCGGCACGCAGCACGCGGGTTACTCGGGTTTTCGCGTGCGCGCGCCGCTCAACGAGCCCGATCGTTTCGACGAGTTCCTGGTTTTCCAGGGCGCCAGCTATTTCCGCGGCGTGGCGCGTGGGCAGGTCTACGGCCTGTCGGCGCGGGGTCTCGCGGTGCTCACGGCGCGGCCCGAAGGCGAGGAGTTCCCCGTATTCACCGACTTCTGGATCGAGCGGCCTGCGGAGCAAGCCGAGCAGCTTGCCATTCACGCGTTGCTGCAGAGCCCGTCGGTGGTTGGCGCGTACTCATTCACGGTACAGCCCGGCGAGGAGACGATCGTCGATGTCGACGCGACGCTGTTCCCGCGCGTCGACCTCACGGCGTTCGGCGTCGCGCCGCTCACGTCGATGTTCTTGTTCGACGCGTCGAATCGCGCCCGCTTCGATGACTATCGCGATGCCGTGCACGACTCGGATGGGCTACAGATCGTCAACGGCAGCGGCGAACGCCTGTGGCGGCCGCTCGGCAACCCACGCACGCTGCAAGTCTCGGCCTTCCTCGACGAGAGCCCCACGGGTTTCGGGTTGCTGCAGCGCAAACGGCGGTTCGCCGACTACGAGGACGACGAGGCGCGCTACGAGCAGCGCCCTTCGCTCTGGGTGGAGCCTGGCGCCGAATGGGGCCCGGGGCACGTCGAGCTCGTCGAGATTCCGTCCGACCGCGAGATCAACGACAACATCGTCGCGTATTGGCAGCCGCGCGAGCCCATTCCGGCGGGCGAGAGCGCCGACTTCTCGTATCGGCTGCGCTTCACGACCGAGCCGCTCGACGACTCGCTCGCGCGCGCTGTCTCGACGCGCGTGGGCCGCTCGCTCGACAACGCGGGGCAACGCTCGTTCGTCATCGACTTCGAGAGCGCGAGCCCAGTGCCCGAGGATCTCGTGCTCGAAGTGTCGGGCTCCGCAGGCGAGATCGTCGCGCCGCGCGGCCACGTCGTGCCCGAGACCGGCGCCTATCGCGCGAGCTTCGAGCTCGATCCGAAGCGCGAGGACATCGTCGAGCTCCGCGTCGAGGTGCATTCCGGTTCCGGCCATGACCCTTGGAGCGAGACTTGGCTATATAGGTGGAGCCGATGACGACGCGCCAAGCGACGGCCGTGCCGCCATTCGCCGAGCTCGCGATGCCGGCGCAGGATCTGTACCGCTACGTGCGCGAACGCAAGCTCCGCGGGCCGAGCCTGAAGACCCTGCTGGCGCGGCTCGTGACGTTCGGCGGTGGGCTCGCGCTCACCGTCTACGCGGTTCGCGAGATGGTCGCGATCGTGTCGGTCGGCGACGTTTCGGTGCTGCAGTGGGCCATCGTGGCGCTGTTCGCGGTCACGTTCGCTTGGATCGCGCTCACGGCCGCGGCCGCCGTGGCCGGCGTGTTCTTCGGCGGCGTGCGCCGGCGCGCGAAGGGCGACGGCCCCGTCGAGCAGCGCACCGCGCTCGTCATGCCTATCTACAACGAGAACCCCGCGGGGACGTTCGCCGCGCTCGACGCCATGGCTACGGCGCTGATCGAGCGCGACGCGGCGGCCGGCTTCGAAATCTTCGTGCTGTCCGATACGAACGAACCCGACATCTACGTGAAGGAGACGGCCGCCTATCACGTGCTGCGCGAGAAGCTCGGCGACCACATGCGCTTGTGGTACCGGCGCCGCGCCGACAACGTGGGTCGCAAGGCCGGTAACCTGCACGAGTTCGTCACGCGCTGGGGCGGACGCTACGACTTCATGATCGTGCTCGACGCCGACAGCATTCTGGCACCCGACACGCTCGTGACCCTCGTGGCCGAGATGGCCGCGGATCCGAATCTCGGCCTGCTCCAGACCGTGCCGCAGCTCGTCGGCGGGCGCACGCTGTTCGCGCGTCTGCAGCAATTCGCGGGCAGGATCTACGGGCCCGTGATCGCGCGCGGCATCGCGTCGTGGCAGGGCGACGACGGCAACTATTGGGGACACAACGCGATCATTCGCGTGCACGCGTTCGCCGCGGCGGCCGGTCTGCCGAGCTTGCCCGGCAAGAAACCGTTCGGTGGCTTGATCCTCTCGCACGATTTCGTGGAGGCCGCGTTGTTGCGGCGCGCCGGCTGGGCCGTACGCATGCTGCCGACGCTCGGCGGCTCATGGGAGGACAGCCCGCCGTCGTTGCTCGACTCGGCTGCACGCGACCGGCGCTGGGCGCAGGGCAACATCCAGCATCTGGCCGTCATCTCGAGCCAGGGGTTCACGTGGTCGAACCGCGCGCACTTGGGTCTAGGCGTCATGAGCTATCTCGCGTCGCCGCTCTGGTTCGCGCTCATCGTGGTCGGTCTCGCGACGGCCGGCCAGATCGCCACGCAGCAATACGAGTACTTCAGCGACGAGCTGTCGCTGTTCCCGCGTTGGCCGTTGTTCGACAGCGAACGCATGATCGAGCTCTTCGTCATCGCGATGGTGACGCTGCTCACGCCGAAGATCTTGGGCGTGCTGCGCGCGTTCATCGATCGCGAGCTCTTGCTCACCGTGAATCCGCTGCGCGTGGTGCTCGCGTTCATCGATCGCGAGCTCTTGCTCACCGTGAATCCGCTGCGCGTGGTGCTC
>DATFFV010000287.1:0-9922 GCA_035249885.1 Gammaproteobacteria bacterium
CTTGAACCACGTACGACACTCGGTCGCGTTTCCTGCGTCGTCGCGCTCGCCGTGCTGCTCGCCGCCTGCTCGCGCGGCGCCGACGACGCGAGCATGACCGCATTCGCGCCGCGCGCCGTCGAGTTTCCGGGCGGCGCCGGCAGCGGTCAGCCGCGGCTCGCGGCGGACGTCGACGGCACGCCGATCTTGAGCTGGCTCGAGCCCGCGGGCGACGGCGTCGCGTTGCGCTACGCGCGCTTCACGGCCGGCGCGTTCGGCCCGCCGCAGCGCGTCACGAGCGGGCGCGACCTGTTCGTCAACTGGGCCGACATGCCGTCCGTGCAACCGATCGCCGCGGACGTGTGGGCGGCGCACTGGCTCAAGCTCGTGGAAGGCTCGGCCGGCGCGTACCACGTTGCGACCGCCGTGTCGGGCGACGGTGGGCGAACCTGGAGCGCGCCCGTGCAGCTCAATGATGATGCCGCGATGGCCGAGCACGGCTTCGTCGAGCTCTTTGCTTGGAACGACGCAATCGGCGCGTTCTGGCTCGACGGCCGCGAGCTCGCCGAATGGTCGTTCGACGAGCCCGACAAGCTGCTCGGCACGAGCTTGCGGCTCGCACGCCTCGATCGCACGGGAGCCGTGGTCGCGCGCGAGATCGTCGACGAGCTCGTTTGCGATTGCTGCCAGCCCGACATGGTCATGACCGCCGCGGGCCCGGTCGTCGCGTATCGCGATCGCACGCCCGACGAGATCCGCGACATCGTCGTGCGGCGTCACGCCGACGGCGCATGGGGCGAGGCCGTTGCCGTGGCCGTCGACGGCTGGCACATCGAAGGGTGTCCCGTGAACGGTCCCGTGATCGCGGCCGCGGGCGACAGCGTCGTCGTCGCCTGGTTCACGGCGGCCGGCAACAACCCGCGCGTGCGCTTCGCGCGCTCGAGCGACGGCGCGCGCAGCTTCATGCCGGCCGTCGACATCGATGGCGCGGGGTCGTTCGGCCAGGCGGGCCTGCTGCTCGAGCGCGACGGCAGGGCCTTAGTGACGTGGTGGCGCCGAGCAGCCGGCGGCGGTCTCGATCTCGCGCTGCGCACGGTCGGCGCCGACGGCGCGCTCGGCGAGGTGCGCGTGCTCGCGCACAGCACCGAGGCTCAGCCCGTCGACGTGCCGCAGCTCATCGCCGCCGGCGACGACGCGCTCGTCGCGTGGACTACGCTCGCCGCCGGCGGTGCAGTGCACGCGTTGCTCTTCGACCGCCGCGCCCTCTGAGGCGCTCCGTAGTCCGTTATCACGGCGCGGGAGAAGCGGCCCGCGTTAGGGTCTTTGCCTGACTCGTGCCGCGATGTGGCGGCTTGAAGTGTCGGGCTTTCTCGACACTTGGACCGGCCGCGCCGATGCGGATTATGGTGCGCACACGTGAAGAGCAAACTCGCCGAAAGGCGAGGGCGCAAAGCCTCCGGTCTAACGGCTTCGGCCCAGGATAGCGGGGCTACCAGTGACTATCACGGCAGCGCAGTCGGCGCTGCTGCGATGGCATCGTCAGGTATCGATTCCGCACGTCCGTCGCGACGTGCGTGGCCGACTTCGATCCCCTTCACAAAAAGGCCGTTCGGCCCTTAGGGCCGGCGGCGTAACAACTCATCGCCGAGCCGGACTGGCGCCGGGTCGAGCGAGCAGGGGGTTCGAGTTTGGCAGAGATTCGTTTGGTGTCTACGAGGTCAACCGGTTCGAAACGGGCGAGCGGCTCGCCTACACCGTCACGGTGGCGCAAGGCCGTACACTCGACTTCTCGCTGCGTGTTGCCACCCCGTTCAGCGATAGCACGTTTCACCTCGAGGTGGGCGGCCGGAACGTCACGGGGCACATGGCCGTGGCGAGCACCGGCGGCTGGTCACGCCACCAGTTGGGCGTGTGCCCCGGGCATTACGCCGACGGCCGGACAGCACCTCCTGAGGGTCGTCGCCGACCGCCAGTCCTTCAACCTCGGCGACGAGGGAATCGCGTATCGCGACGCCGCTCGAGGGCCTGCTGGGGTTGGTGAACGGCGTGCTCACGCCGCTCGTGCCATGAGCGATCGTTGCCGGCATTGGCGACGCGCAGCGGGCATCGCAGCCCTGATCACGGTGGCCGCCGCGCTCTCGGCGTGCAGCGGCGGGGGCGGCGTCGATGACTTGCCGCCCGAGCCGTCGGCACCCGCGTCGCCGGCCTCGACGGCGCCGGCACCCGAGACGCCGCCCGAGCCGGTACCCGAGCCGACGCCTGACTCGCCGGGGCCCTACGGCAGCACGCCGATCGCCGTGCCCGGCGCGTGGGAAGCCGAAAACTTCGACCGCGGCGGCGAGGGCGTCGCCTATCACGACACGACGGTCAGCAATTTGAGCGGCGAGTACCGCGCAGCAGAGGACGTCGACATCATCGTCTCGACGACGGGCTTTGCGGTCAGTCATTTCGAGACGGGTGAGTGGCTCGCGTACACCATCGAAGTGGCGGAGACACGCGAGTACGACATCTCACTGCTGGTGGTGAGCCCGTTCGCGGCGAGCGCGTTCCACCTCGAGATCGACGGCGGCGTCGTGACGGACTCCGTGAGCGTCCCGAATGCAGGAAACTGGCACGCGTTTGAGTGGGTCGAGCAGCGTGGCGTGACGTTGCCGGCCGGTCGGCACATCATGCGCGTCGTCGCCGATGAGCAGTATTTCGACATCGACGCGCTGCGCGTGACACTGCCGGCGGCACAACCGCCGCCCCCGCCGAATCCCGCGAACGTGCTCTTCCTGTGCACGTTCGTCACGGGGCCCACGGACTGCGGGTTCCAGGAGCACGCCAAGGTGGCCGGGCGCGCGACGCTCGTGAGCAATGCGCGCGACGGCGGCACGGGCGTGCGTCTGCACACGGAGCCCGGCGACAGCGACGTCACGGGTAGTGGCCAGATGGAGCGCAACGATCTGTGGCTCACGCAGGCCGCGACCGACGGCTACGAAGGCCGCGAGCAGTGGTGGGCGCACTCGTTATACCTTCCGGACGACTTCGTGATCCCGACCTGGCACAACTACGTGTTCTTCGATTTCCACAATACAGCGTTGGGGGATTGGCAAGCGAATTTCCACGTCCTGAACCGCAACGGCATCCTGACGTTCCAGGGGTACGGTGGAGTGACGGAGAGCAATCAGCCCGTCAACCCGTTCTCGGCGCCGATCGGGCCGATCCAGAAAAACGTGTGGTACGACTTCGTCTACCACGTGAAGTGGTCGTCGGGCAGCGATGGCTATTTCGACGCTTGGGTCAACGGCGTCAAGAAGCTGTCGCACCGCGGCCCAACACTGTACGCAGGGCAAGGCGTGTATCTCAAGCTCGCCAACTACCACGTGCCCGTCTGCGACCCGTATCCGGCCTGCATCGGCACGCATGCCGGCAGCTCGGTGATCCACGATCGCATCGTGCGCGGCAGCGCGCCGCTCGCGGTCTCCTTGGGGCCGCTCGAGGGCGTGCTCGATCTCGTCGACGGCGTGCTCACGCCGTTGCTGCCGTGAGCGAAGCGCCGCGGCTTCAGAACGAGCAACGCTCGCCGATGCCCGCGACGTTCACGCGGTAGCTACTGGCGGGCTTTTTCGTCAGCGCGTGAAGTCCGCCGCGATATACGCGCGGATGCGCTTGCGAACGTCCTCGCTGACGGGCGTCTTATCGACGAGCGCGAGGAGCCGCTCGCGGTCGACGAGCGTGCGCCGCGCGAGCTCGCGCGTGAAATCGCGGTCTTTCTCGCGCCGCGCGACGTATTTCGAGATTGCGAGGTCGTGCGGATCGAGGCAGAGGCCGCGCACCCCTTCGGTGTCGCCGGGCGGCAAATTTACGAGTCGGCCTTTCCAGCCGCGCGGCAACGTGGCCGTCGTTTCGTCCACGGGGTCCGCGTAGTAACCGAATTCCTCGTGAAACGGCGAGTCTTGTCCAATGGCGTTGAGCCACTCCGTGCGCTGCGGGGCGTTCTTGGCGATCAAGTCGACTTCTGCCGAATGCACGATCTCGTCCGCGGCATCGGGATAGCGCCCGTGCAGCGATTGGCTACCGACGATCACGAATTGCGTCTCGCCCGTGATGCGGCCGGCCGCGCGCAGCACGTGATCAAGCTGCTGCTTCTTCATTGAGCTTCGCGACTTCGTCGCGCGGCAACAGGCCCACGTAAGGCGGCGACTGGCGCAGCCGGTTCGCGCGCTCGTCCCTACTCAGCATAGCGGCGAACAGGGCGCCGTCGTCACCGCGCAGGATGTCTGCCCATTCATCGTACGCGGACACCCAAGCGCCAGCTTTCCGCCAGCGGTGCAGGTTCGCGAGGCTATGCGCGCGAATCGCGTTCGCCGAAAACTGCGTGGCGACGGCGGCCGCGAGCTTGCGCTTGTGCTCGTCGAGCACATCGTGGGTGTTACGCTGCAGGGGAGGGCGGATCCCCCGAGTCGTGAGCTCCAGCGTATCCCCCTCCCCGAGGCCCCACGCGTCGAGCGCCGATTTTGGGACGATGACGCCGAGAGAGTTGCCAATGCGGCGAATCGTTAGTCGCATCGCGTAGTTATATCACGTTATAACGAGGGGTCGTCAAGACGCCCACCGGTGTCGGCCCAACTGCTCTGAGCACGGCGGGCGCTTACAAGATCACTAGGCGGCCGTGCGCGGGGGTGTCAGGGCGGGCAGCTCGATCGTGACGACGAGGCCCGGCGAGTTGTCGCCGAGCGTGAGTCGGCCGTGGTGCTGCGACGTGACCGCGTTGACGAGTGCCAAGCCCAGCCCGTTGCCGGGCTGCGAGCGCGCTTGATCGAGGCGCGTGAAGCGGTGCAGCACGCGGCTGCGATCGGCCTCCGGAATGCCGGGGCCCGTGTCGGCGACGCGCAATTGCGCCGTGTCGCCGCGGCGCTCGAGCCCCACGGTCACGACTCCGCCGTCGGGCGTGTATTTGATCGCGTTGTCGACGAGATTCGTGAGCATCTGCGCGAGCAGCTCGCGATCGCCGAACACCTCGACGGGTCGCGTCTCGCAGCGCAGCGTGACGCGCCGCTCCTCGGCCGCGGCTTGGTACAGCTCGCCGACGTCGCGCACGATGGGCTCGAGGTCGACCGTCGTGAACGCGCTGCGGTACGCGCCCGACTCGACGCGCGCGATGCGCAGCAAGGCGTTGAACGTTGCGAGCACTTGGTCGAGCTGCACGACGCAATCGGCGAGGTCTTCGCGCCGCGGCGTCTCGGCGGCCGCCACGGTCTCGAGCCGGTTGCGCAGGCGCGTGATCGGCCCGCGCAGATCGTGCGCGACGCTGTCGCCGACGTGGCGCATGCCCGCCAGCAAGCTCTCGATCTGGTCGAGCATCGCGTTGATGTTCTGCGCGAGCTCGTCGTGCTCGTCGTTCGTGCCCCTGTGCGGCGCGCGGCGCGTCAAATCGCCGGCGATGATCTGCCGCGTCGTGCGGTTGATCTCCGCAAGCCGCCGCTCCGCGCTCACGGCGAGCAGCACGCCGCCGACGAGAGCCAGACCGAGCGTCAGTGTGATGCCGTAGAACGATGCCCGGCGGAGCATTTGCCGGATCGCCGTGAGCTCGCGGATGTCGCGGCCGACGAGCAGGCGCAGACCCGGCCCGACGCGCAGCAGCATGGCGCGTACCGGCGTGTCGCTGTCGCGCTGGACGAAGTCGACCCATTGGCCGTGCGCGTCGTCGACCCCGATCGGCCAGTAGGTCACGTTGCCGGCGAGCGGCCGGCCGATCGCATCGGCGAGGAGATAGTACGAGCGCCCCTCCGTGTCGCGCGCCACGCGCTCCTCGATGACGTTGCGCAAGCCGTTCAAGCTGCGGCGCTCGAATTGCTCGTAGAGGCCGTTGATCTCGGCTTCGATGGTCGCGTTCGTCTGCGACTCGAGATAGCCGAGCGTGGCCCAGTAGATGAACGCCGACAACGCGCCGACCGACAGCGCGAACAACGCCATGTAGGCCAACGTGAGCCGAAAGACGGCTGTGCGGAACAGTAGGGGTAGGCGCATCGTGGCTCGACTCAGCCGTCGAGACGGTAGCCGGCGCCGCGCACGGTGTGCAGCAGCGGGCGATCGAAGCCCTTGTCGATCTTCGAGCGCAGGCGGCTGATGTGCACGTCGATGACGTTCGTCTGCGGGTCGAAGTGATAGTCCCAGACACCCTCGAGCAGCATCGTGCGCGTGACGACCTGTCCCGCGTGGCGCAGCAGGAACTCGAGGAGCTGGAATTCGCGCGGCTGGAGCTCGATGGGCTTGTTCGCGCGGCGAACTTCGCGACGCAGCAAGTCCATCTCGAGATCGCCGGCGCGCAACGTCGTCGGCGTGCCGTCATTGCCGCTCTTCGCGCGGCGCGCGAGCGCCTCGAGTCGCGCGAGCAGCTCGCTGAACGCGAACGGCTTGACGAGGTAGTCGTCGCCGCCCGCTTTGAGGCCCTTGACGCGGTCGTCGACCTCGCCGAGCGCGCTCAAGATGAGCACCGGTGTGGAGTTCGCGGAAGCACGCAGCGTGCGGATCACGGTGAGCCCGTCGACGCCGGGCAACATGCGGTCGACGACGAGCGCGTCGTATTTTTCGGTTGTGGCGAGAAACAGGCCGTCCTTGCCGTTCGCGGCATGGTCGACGTTGCACCCGGCCTGGGTTAGTCCGTTACGAATGAACGAAGCGACGTCCTTGTCGTCTTCGATGACGAGAATGCGCACTCTTAAGTCACCTTGCCGCCCGCTCGGCGCACCCGAGCCGCGGCGGGTCTCGGCAAGGGGGGTTGCCGAGACCCTGGCGACTCAGGTGCGACGAGCGAGGTTCCGGGCCTCTTCGCGACTCATCTTATAGATGCTGTCGATAGGGTAGCGGAAGCCGCCGACCTTGACCGCATCGAATTTCGCGTAGACGCGGCTACCGGACTGCGTGACGCCGATGACGTGCGCGAACCTGAGATCGTGGCTCTTGAACGCGAGTTCGACGAGGTACGGATCGAAGGCCGTGGCCCAGATAATCACGGTGTCGTCGTCGATGGCCTGCCAGCTATGCGGTCCTCTCAGCATCACAATGCTGTCGACGCGCTCGAGCGAGGCCGAGATCGCGTCTGCGGCATCCACGCTGTCGGCCCGGCTGGCGCCGGCCGCGAAACCCGTCGCGGACACCAGCGTAAAACCTGCCGCAACGCCGAGCATCGCAAGCTTGCCGATTTTGGATATGGTCATGGCGTGCTCCTTCGCCTCAACTTCGACTATGGTCCTAGCCTAGTGGTGCCGAGCTGAACGGCGACTTAACGATTGTTCAGCCAGCGCGGCGGGGCATTACAAAACCGTAGGAAACCCGTGAGTCTCGCGTAACGCCCGTGCCGCTACCTTCTCCCACATGATCCAACGTTCGAAGGGAGAATTTCGATGACCGAACCGTGGAAACGCTCCACCCGCTTCGGTTGGCTCGCGGGAGCCATCGGCGCGGCGGTGCTTGCGTTGTCTCTGGTTTCCTTCAATGACGACTCCATCGCGCAGAGCACGGCCGCGCGTGTCCAGTCGCCGGGGTCGTTCGCCGACGTCATCGAGGACGTGAGCCCGGCCGTCGTCAACATCACGGTCAGCAAAGTCGAAACGGCTTCGCCGACCGTGTTCCAGTTCCCGCCCGGCCAGTTCCCGCCCGAGATGCGCGGGCGAGAATCCCCGTTCGACGATTTCTTCCGGTTCTTCGGGGGCGAAAACGGCCGAGTGCCGCAACGCCGCAGCGAAGGCCAGGGCTCGGGCTTCATCGTCGACGCGAGCGGTTACATCGTGACGAACAATCATGTCGCGGGCGACGCGGAGGAAATCACGGTCACCTTGCACGATGGCCGCAAATTCGACGCCACGCTCGTCGGGCGTGACGCGCGGACCGATCTCGCGCTCATCAAGATCGACGCGGGTGGATTGCCGTCCGTGGCGTTCGGCGACTCGGATACCGCGCGCGTCGGCGATTGGGTCGTCGCGATCGGCAATCCGTTCGGCCTGGGCGGCACGGCGACCGCCGGCATCATCTCGGCCCGTGGCCGCGACGTCGGTCTCGTAGACAACGATGCCAACGACTATCTGCAGCTCGACGCGCCGATCAACTTCGGCAACTCGGGCGGCCCCGTGTTCAACACGGCGGGCCAAGTCGTCGGCGTCAACACGGCGATCTTCTCGCCGAACGGCGGCAACGTCGGCATCGGCTTCGCGATTCCTGCCAATCAAGTGAAGGAGATCGTGGCCGAGCTGCGCGAGAACGGCAGTATCGAGCGCGGTTGGCTCGGCGTGCAGATCCAGAATATCGACGAAGACCTCGCCGATTCGCTCGGGCTCGACAGCACGCGCGGCGCACTCGTGACGGAAGTCGTCGCCGACAGTCCCGCTGCAAGGGGCGGAGTGCAGGCCGGCGACGTGGTCACGCGTTTCAACGGTCAGGAGGTCGACTCGACACGCACGCTGAGCCGCAGCGTCGCGAGCGCGCCGCCGAACCAGCCGGCACGGTTGACGGTCTGGCGCGACAACCGCAGCCGCGAGCTCACGGTCGAGCTCGGCGAGCTCCAAGAAAGCGAGGCTATCGCCTCGAGCGTCGCGCCGGGGCAATCGGGCAGCGGGGCGCTCGGCTTGACGCTCCAGAGCTTGACGGGCGAGGCCCGCGCACAGCTCGGCTTGCCGAACTCGGTTCAAGGCGCGCTCGTGACCAACGTCTTGCCCGGCAGCACCGCGGCCGAAAAGGGCATGCGCCCCGGCGACGTCATCACGCGCGTCAACCAGCGCGCGGTGGCCAGCGTGGCCGATGCCATCGCCGCGCTCAACGCCGCGAAGGAGAACGGCGAGAACGCATTGTTGCTCGTGCGGCGCGGCGATTCGCAGCGTTTCGTCGCGCTGAGCTTCCAGTAAGTCAGTCAGTTGCTTGGGCCCCGGCCGCTCCTCCCCCCTTTGGCCGGGGCCTTTTTTTGCCGGCCATGGATGGCCGGCATGCAGGAAATGCAGGAGCATTTTCCTGCGCGCCAAGGATCGCGGACACGCCGTAAACGCAGGAGCATTTTTCGGCTGCGCGCCATGGATGGCCGACATGCCGAAAATGCAGGAGCATTTTTCGGCTAGACTCGGGCACCATGGCGCGTTGGCAGTGGTCCCTGCCGCTGACTCTCGTTTGTTGCGCGCTCGCCGCGGGCGAGCTCGTTGCGCAGGCGCGCGGTCCATTGGCGACGCCGACGGAGCGCCTCGACGATTTGCTGTCGCAGTGGCGCGGCCAAACCGTCGCCCATCTCCGTGAGGTTTGGGGCCGCGAGCGGGAGACCGAGATGCGGGGGCAAAGCCCCGTGCTCGTGTACGAGAAGCGCGTGAAGGTGCGCCCCGGCTTCGGCGCAATCACGGTTCACCCGGGCGACGGGCTGCGCTGCGTCGTGCGTTTCCAGATCGACGACAGGGATAGGGTCGCGCGCACGTCGCGCCAGGGCGGCGGGCAAGCATGCTGGGAGCAGTGGCGCCGCTACGAGCCTTGACGCTGCTCGCGAGAACAATGGCAAGAGTCCTCAAAGATCCGTTGCTGCACTTCCTGGCCATCGGCGCCGCGTTGTTCGCGATTGCGGCGTGGCGCGGCGATACGGTCACGACCGGCGGCGACCGCATCGTCGTGACGGCCGCACAGGTCGAGCAAGCGCGTGCCGCGGCCGCCGTGCTCCAAGGGCGCGAGCCCACGGCCGAGGAGCTCGCTGCGCTAGTCGAGCCGACGGTGCGCGACGAGGTGCTGTATCGCAGGGCCTTGGCGCTCGGGCTCGACGAGAACGACGACGAGGTGCGGCGCCGGCTCATCGAGAAGATGCAATACCTCACGCAGGATCTCGCCGATCCTGCGCCGAGCTCGCCCGACGATCTGCGCGCGTTCTATGCCGCGGAGCCGCAGCTCTTCACGATCCCGGCGCTCGTGAGCTTCGATCAGGTGTTCTTCAGCCCGG
>DATFFV010000288.1:0-2538 GCA_035249885.1 Gammaproteobacteria bacterium
TGCGCCTCGCCAGCGGCGGCTCGCTGCGCCTTGCAGCGCAGAGCCGCGTCGTGCTCACGGGTGCCGACGCGGCGGAGCTGCTCGCAGGCAGGCTGTACTTCGATTCCGAGAGTGCGCGTGCCGGAGCTCCGTTCACGGTGACGACCGATCTCGGCAATGTGCGCGACATCGGCACGCAGTTTCTCGCGCGGCTCGATCCCGCGGCCGGGCGCTTCGACGTCGGTGTGCGCGACGGCCGAGTCGAGGTCATGCGCGGGAACGAGACGGGCGCAGCGGGTGTCGGCGAGCGGCTCGTCATCACGCAGGATGCCGCGAGCATCCGCCGCGACACGATCGCGACGTTCGGCGGTGAATGGGACTGGGTCGAGCGCGTGGCGCCGCCGTTCGACACCGACGGGCGGACGATCGGCGATTTCCTCACCTGGTTCGCTGCGCAAACGGGCCGCACGGTCGAGTTCGGCAGCACGGACGCCGAGCGAGCGGCGCGGGAGAGGATCAGCGGTCCGATCGACTTTCCGCTGCTGCAGCAGCTCTCGGCCGTCCTCGCAATCGCGGATCTCACGTATGCGCTCGAAGGCGAGCTCGTGGTGATCAACACGCGCTAGGGCGCGGCCATTGCGTACAATCGGCCATCGCGCGGTTGCGCGTGCCGGTGGCCGATGTCCGTTCGAACGCGTTGGGTTCTGTTCCTTGGCTGCCTGCTCGCTACGACCCTCGCCAGTGCGCAGCCGGCGCGCCCGCTGCTCGGCCGCACGGTCCAATCCGTTCTCGACGAGCTCCGCACCGCCGGCGCGCCGCTCGTGTACACGAGCAACCTGGTGCGCGCCTCGTTCACGGTTGCCGCGGAGCCCGCGGTTACGGAGCCGCTGGCGCTCGCGCGCGTGATTCTGCTGCCCTATGGCCTCACCGTTCGGGAAGAGGCGGGCGTGTGGCTCGTCGTGCGCGGCGACGTGGCGCCCGCGGCGCCGGGGCGCGTGGTCCTCGAGGTTGCCGCGGCGTACGCAGGTTCTTCCGTCAGCACGTTCACGGTCGAGGTGGACCCACCGAGCGGCATCAGCGTGACCGGCGTCGACGGCCGGGCAGAGCTTTCGGGCTTGGCGCCCGGCCGGCACACGCTGCGCGTGACCGCGCTCTCGTTCTTGCCGGAGCGCGTAACGGTCGACGTCGCCGCGGGCGCGACCGCCGACGTCGCGGTCGCGCTGCTCGAGGCCGTGCCGAAGATCGACGAGCTCGTGGTGACGGCGAGCCGCTACGACGTGAGCAGCCGGGCCCAGCCGTCGGCGACCTATTTCTCGCGCGACGAGATCGAGAGTCTCGCCTCGCTCGGCGACGACACCGTGCGGGTCGCGCATCAACTGCCCGGCGTGGCGAACAACGAGTTCTCGGCGCGGCCATACGTGCGCGGCGGCGCGGCCAACGAGCTCGCAGTGGTGCTCGACGGCGTGCGGCTCATCGAGCCGTACCACTTGCGCGACTTCCAGGGCGTGTTCAGCATCATCGACCAGCGCGTCGTCGACAACGTGGCCGTGCATGCGGGGGGATTCCCGGCCGCGTACGGCGACGCGTTGAGCGCGCTCATGGTCGTCGAGCCGCGCGAGCCCACGGCACTCGCGCACGAGATCGGCTTGAGCGTGTTGTATACGTCGCTGCTCACGAGCGGCGTGTTCGCCGACGATCGCGCGTCGTGGCTCGTGTCGGCGCGTAGTAGCAACCTCGATCGAGTGCTCGCGGACCACCTCGGTCAGCCCGCGTACTCTGACGTGTTCGTGCGCGTGACTGCGGACCTCGGCGCCAGGCACCGTCTGGTATTCGGCGGCTTGACCTTCGACGACGACGTCTTGTTCACGTTGCGAAACGAACCTGGCAACCAACAGCAAGGGCAGAGCGACACGAACAGTCGACAAACCTGGCTCAGGCTCGACAGTGCTTGGAGCGATACGTTGTCGAGCGTCACCTGGCTGCACGGCACGACGTTCACCTCGTCCCGGCACGAGGACGTCGCCGATCTCGACGAGCTCGTGGGCAGCGTCGACGACGCGCGCGATCTCACGGTGTTCGGGCTCAAGCAAACCTGGCGGTATCAGCCGTCGGATCGCCAACTCTGGAGCGCGGGTGTCGAGGTGGCACAGCGCGACGCAGAGTACCGCTACTCGAGCGCTGGCGACCGGCGCGGCTTGCTTGCGACGCTCGGCGGCCCGGCGCCGTCGTTGCCCGCGCTCGTGCTCGCACCGAGCGGCGAGAGTTATGGTGTCTTCGTCGAGAACCGGGCGCGATTCACGGACCGTCTCGTCGCGGACCTCGGCTTGCGTTGGGACCGGCAGACCTACCTGCCGACGGGCGTCGATAGCCAATTCAGCCCGCGCGCGAGCCTGCTCTACCGCCTGGGTGACCGCACCGATCTGCGCGTGAGTCATGGTCGTTTCTTCCAGCCAGAGGGCCTGCTCGAGCTGCAGGTCGAAGACGGCGTGACGCAGTTCTCGCGCGCGCAGAGCGCCGCGCATTCGATCGTCAGCGTCGAGCACCGATTCCAGGGAACAC
>DATFFV010000289.1:0-4221 GCA_035249885.1 Gammaproteobacteria bacterium
GATGAACAAGAGCACACAACAACTCGGCGCGCTGGACCCCGAGCGCAAGAACTCCCCCGTGGCGTGGGAGGCGGACGAAGACACCGAAACCCTGCGCGAGTTGGTTCCCGACGAGGCCGTCTGTTTCTTCAACGACGTCGCCTACGACCACGACACCGTGGTCGAGAGCGGCACCGTGCTGTTGCGCTGCGATCACGGCCTATGGGTGCCGGCTGGTGTCACCGAGGAATCGAAGCCGTGACTTGGCAAGCGCGGCGCATCCGCGAGGGCGACACGCGTGCTCGTACTTCTACCTACAGGCGACGCACGCCCACACCACTAGACTAATAAGCAGCAAGTCCTGTCGGCGGCGACCAAGGAGAAAGCATGCAAGCTCCGCTAGAGATCGTCTTCCACAACGTCGACCGTTCGCCGGCCGTCGAGGTGGCCGTGCGTGAGCACGTTGCCAAGCTCGAGCACTTCGCGGAAAACATCACGAGCTGTCGCGTGACCGTCGAGGCGCCGCACAAGAACCATCAACAGGGCAACCTGTACACCGTCCGCGTCGATCTGCACTACCCCGGCGGCGAAGTCATCGCGACTCGCGCGCCGAGTGCACACCACTCGCACGAGGATGTGTACGTCGCCGTGCGCGACGCCTTCAAGGCGGCTCGCCGCCAGCTACAGGACGGCCTGCGTGTGCGCCGCGGCGACGTCAAACTCCACGACGCACCCCCACACGGGCGAATCGCCAAGATCGACCGCGCGCACGACTCCGGTCACATTGCCACGGCGGACGGCCGCGAGGTCTACTTTCATCGCAACAGTGTGCTCAATGCGAGCTTCGACAAGCTCGAGCCCGGCATGGAGGTTCGCTTCGACGAGGAAGCCGCCGATAAGGGCCCGCAGGCGAGCAGCGTGCACGTGGTCGGCAAGCATCACGTCGTCGGCTAGCCGATCGGCGTCATGCAAGTGGCGCACCTCGCGCCGCTAATCTGCATCAAGGGCTGACGCGGGCGCCGCGAGCTCGTGCTCGCCGCTCCACTCAGTGAGCGCGCGCGCGAACACGGCCGCGCTGTCGAGCACGCGCCACTCGCAGCGGAGACCTGCGCAGCGCTCGGCAACATCGTCGACGGTATCCATGGTCACCAGCGACGCCAGCGACGCGGCATTGAGCGTGGCGATGGCATCCCCGGAAAACAGCCCGTGTGTCGCCGCGCAGTGCACTGCGCGGGCGCCGCGGGCCGCGGCCGCCTTGGCCGCGCGGGCGACGGTTCCGCCCGTGCTGATCATGTCGTCGTAGATGATGACGAGCGCATCGCGCACGTCGCCGGCGAAGAGCTCGCCGGTAACCTTGCCGCCGCTGCGATGCTTCTCGACGAATGCGAGCTCCACTGCATGCTCGGCGCGAGTCGCGAGCAGGCCTGCGAATACGCGCGCGCGCTGCTCGCCGCCGGCGTCGGGCGACAGCACGACGACGCGGCTCGCGGTGGTCACGACCGGCGCGAAGTGCTCTGCAAACGCGGCCGCCCCCTCGAGATGTTCCTTTTGGCAGCGAAAGGCGTTATCGAAGGTCGCGATGTTGTGAGCGTCGATGGTCACCACGGTATCGATACCCACGGCTTCGATGAGCCGCGCGAGGTACGAGGTGGTCACGGGGTCGTGCGGCTGCGTCCGCCGGTCCTTGCGCCAATAAGCGAGATACGGCACCAGCGCCGTCACGTGGCGCGCCGCGGCGTCCTTGAGCGCGCCGCAAAATACGAGCAAGCGGACGAGCTTGTCGGCGCTGCTCATGCGCGCGTCGGCCGCGAGCGACTGGCAGACGACGACGTGCTCGCCGCGCACGCTGTCTGAGGGCCGAACCTTGAACTCGCCGTCGGCGAACTCGCGCTCCTCGTGCGGCGCGCGGCCGACGTCGAGATGCTGCGCGAGCCGCTCCGCGAACCCGCTCGTCTGATTGAGGCCGAACAGCCTCAAGCCGCGTCTCGACCGCCCGAACGAGGCGCCGCGGCCGCGAGCGCCGTGACGACTTCTTCGTCGGTGAGCTGCGGAAACAGCGTGTACCACGCGCCCACGCCGAAATACGGCTCGGGCGTCGCGAGCGCCACGACCTCGTCGGCGACGCGTTCGAGGCGCTCGACGGCATCGCGCGCGGCCGTCGGCACCGCGACTATGATCCGGGCCGGATCGAGCGCGCGCGTGGCCACCACGGCGGCATGCATCGTGGCTCCCGTCGCCATGCCGTCGTCGACGATGATCACGGTAGCGCCCGTCACGGCGAGCGGCGCGCGGCCCGGTCGATAGGCGCGCTCGCGTCGCTCGAGCTCCTTGAGCTCGCGCCCGCGGATCGGCGCGAGAGCCTGCTCGTCGAGATCGAGCTGCGCGAGCAGCTCCTCGTTGTAGACGGTGACGCCGCCGAAAGCGATCGCCCCGAGGGCGAGCTCGGGATTGAAGGGCGCGCCGAGCTTACGCACGACGAGCGCATCGACGGGAGCGCCGAGCGCCGCGGCAACTTCGCACGCCACGGGGACGCCACCACGCGGCAGCCCGAGCACGAGTACCTTGCCGGCAATGCCGAGCCGAGCTAGCCGCTCACCGAGATCGCGACCCGCGGCCAGCCTGTCGTGAAACATCCTCATGATCCTGGCTCAGTACGGCAGGCGCTCGAGTCGATAACCCTTCGAGTGCATGCAGAAATCGACGAGCGCTCGCTCGCGCTCGAGGGAGAGCGGAAAATCGAGCCAAAACGCCTGCCGGCCGCGGTAGTACGGCGGCATGAACACCGGGTCGTAGAATGGCGGCGGCCAGTTGCGCTCCCAGCCGAGCCGCCACATTTCGTCGGACGCAAGGCGCCGGCAGTCGACGAGATCCTGGCTCACGAGATCGGGGCTCGCGTCCGGCTTGCTCCAGACGAGGGGGGTCATCGCGCAAGCCGCGAGCCACGACGCACATAACACGACGACGATTGCTCGCATGGCACACCTCACTCCTGATTGCTGAGCACGGTAGAGCCGCCGCGCGGGGGGCGCCAGCTCGTAGAAACCGCAGTGCGCGAGCCCGACGACTACGGCTGCTACGTATATTGCGGCGTTGCGCACGCTCTTAGGCTGCGTTCGTGAATACCGCGGATGTGGACCTGCGCGCGAAAGTCGACTGCCTGTCGCGGCCGGAGACGTTCCCCGATCGCCCGCGCGCGGTCGAAGCCATCGAGACCCACTTCGCGTGGGTATTCCTCGCGGGGCGGTTCGTCTACAAGCTCAAGAAACCGTTGCGCTTCCACGACTTCGATCTCACGTCGCTCGCCACGCGTCGCGCGAATTGCGAGCTCGAAGTGGCCCTCAATCGCCGGCTCGCACCCACCGTGTACATCGGCACCGTACCGCTGAACGCAGACGGCGCCGCTCTGTCGCTCGGCGGGACCGGCAAACCCGTCGAGTGGCTCGTCAAGATGCACCGGCTGCCGCGCGAGCGCTCTCTCGATCGACTCGCTGCGGCGGACATGCTGCACGACGAGCAGCTACACGCGCTCCTGAGGACGCTGACGGCCTTCTACGCCGCTGCGGCGCGAGCGCCGTGGGATGGCCGCAGCTACCGCCGCGCTCTTGCGGCCGAGCTCGAGCGCACGGCCGACGACCTCTCGGCGCCGGCGCTGGGACTAGACGGGACCGAGGTGCGCGAGATCGCGGCGGGGCTCACGAGCCGGATGACCGCCAACGCCGAAGCGTTTCACGCCCGCATCGCAGCGGGGCGCGTCGTCGACGCGCACGGCGACTTGCGGCCCGAGCACGTGTTTCTGACGCCGGAACCGCAGGTCATCGATTGCCTCGAGTTCTCGGCTGATCTCCGCTTGCTCGACAGCGCCGCGGAGATCGCCTTCCTCGCGCTCGAGTGCGAGCGGCTCGGCCACGGCAGGCTCGCCGCGCGCCTCATCGAGCTCTACAGGCACTACGGCCGCGACGACATCGGCACCGACCTGCTCGGGCTCTACCGCGCTTCGCGCGCCTTCGTGTGGGCCAAGCTCGCCGCTTGGCATGTGCACGACGAGCTCGCCCCCGCGACGGCAAACCATTGGCGCGAGCGCGCCACCTGGTACCTCGGCATCGCGGCGAGCGAGCTCACAGGCGACCGCGCACACACACGTTCGAGCGTCCAAGCGTGAGCGCGGCCGCGGCGGGGCGCCATGCACGAGGGGCTCGCGGCGGCTACAGCCGACGAGGGCCTCGCCAAGGGCATCAACACGCA
>DATFFV010000290.1:0-2278 GCA_035249885.1 Gammaproteobacteria bacterium
AAACCCGAACCCCAGCTCGGTGTCAACCGTCTCGCGGCAATACGACGGGCTGACCGTCGTCACCCAGTCCGAGAAGACGCAGCCGCCCTTCATGGCGCTGGCTCGGCCCCAATACTCGAGGGCGTCGACCGAGAAGAGGCCGGAATCCAGATCGAAGAACGGCAGCTCGCCGACATCGAAGAGGCCCTGGAAGGCGAGGTTGTGGATCGTGAAGACGGAGGCGCGCGGCGCGGCGGGATTGCCGGCATAGCGCGTGCGCAGATAGACGGGCGCGAGACTGGCGTGCCAGTCGTGCGCGTGCAGGACGTCGAACGCGCGGGTCTCGGTCGCCTCGCGCACGGCGAACTGCAGCGCGGCGCGCGAGAGCAGCGCGAAGCGCGCGGCGTTGTCGGGATAGTCGGCGCCGTGCTCGCCATAGAACGTCTCGCGCGTCGCGAACACCGGCTCGTCGACGAGGATGAGGCGCACGCCGCCCTTCGCCTCTTGCTCGGAACCGGCGGTCGTCAGCTCGCGCAGCTGCACGCTCCGCGTGTCGAAGCCGACCGGCACGAACACGTAGCCGGCATCCGACGAATCAGCCGCGAGCCCGCGATAGCCGGGCAGCACCAGCGTGACCTCGTGCCCCAGCCGCGCAAGCGCGTTCGACAGGCCGGCAACCGCATCAGCGAGTCCACCCGTCTTGGCAAACGGCGCGCACTCGGAGGCGACCATGAGAATGCGCAGCTTCGTTGCGCGTGGAGAGGCCTTAGGCCTTAGGCCCTGGGCCCTAGGCTCGAGCCGCTCGCGCCGTGGCGCTCGCGGCTTCTCTTTCGTCTTTGGTCTTTCGTCTTCAGTCTTTGGTCTTGCCACGTTTCTCCAACGCCCTGCCCTGCTGCGCCTCACGCGCGGACTCCGCGTGTTTGCCCTGGCGGCTGTAGACATCCGCCAGGACGTAGTGCCCGAGAGGGGCGTATTCGGACCGCGGCCCCGACTCGAGTCCTTTGCGCGCGTTGAACGCGGCTTCCTCGAGCCGGCCCGCATCGAGGCAGAACTTCGCCAGATAGAAATAGCCCTCGGCGAAGCGCGGGTTGATCTCGAGCGCCTTGCGATACGCCCGCTCGGCGTCGCCGCGCTCGTTCAACTGCTCGTGCAGCCTTGCAAGATTGAACGCAGCTTTCCAGGCGTCGGCCTGCCCGTCGATTTCGGCCTGATACTCGAGCTTGGCGCGCGAGAAGTCACGCCGCTGCTCAGCTATGAGCGCGAGATTGTAGTGCGCGAGCTTGACCTCGGGACTGCGCGCGAGCGCCGCCTTCGCATGCTGCTCCGCCTGGTCGAGCTGGCCGCGCTTGAAGGCCACGACACCAAGCGCGTTCTCGGCCGACGCCACACGATCGTCGAGCGCAATCGCGGTCCTGAAGATCTTTTCCGCGTCATCGAGCCGTCCCATGTCGAGATACAGCTCGCCGAGCTGGTAGTTCACGTACGCGTTCTTCGGATCTCTCGCGAGATACCGTTCGTAGCCGACGACGGCGGCATCGTAGTTGCCCAGCGAGCGATACGCGGTGGCCAGATTGATGGTCGCGAGGTCGTAGTCGGGATTGATGGTGAGCGCTCGTTGATACTTCTCGATTGCGGCGCCGTACTCACGCTTCTTCATGTACTCGTTGCCGAGCATGATCCAGGCATCGAGCACGTTCGGATCCTGCGACAGCACCCTCTCGAACCGCGCAATGGCCTGCTCCGACGTTTCCTTGCCCGCGCTCTCATTGGCGGCAAACATCAGGTTGAAGATGCCAATTTTGTCCTTCGGATCGGCGAGTCTCTCGCCTTCGACCTTCGGCGTAGACACGAAGCTGCCTATGTAGCCCAACGCCGCCAGCCGTTCGCGCGTCTCGGGATCCACCGTCGCCTGAGGCGCGCCGCCGGTGACCTGTTCCGCCGACGCTTTCAGCAGCTCAGCCGCCAGACGTTCGGCAAGCGGCCGCCGCGCGTCGAACAGGTTGTCGCGCTCCATCGGATCCTGCTCGAGATCGTAGAGCTCGGGACGCGGCGCCTCGATGTACTTGAACCGGCCGGCCCTGAGCGCCTTCAGGTCGCTCCAGCCGTAGTGATGACGCGCGTAGAGGCTCTCGCTGTACGCGTCGAGCTCCTCGGTGCGCCCGCCGGCCAGGAACGGCGCGAGGCTGCGGCCGTCCATTGCCGGGTCGCCCGGCAGCCCGAGCAGCTCGAGCACCGTGGGCACGATGTCGTGCGAGCGCACGACGTCGGCGACCCGCCGTCCTTTCGTCCATGCGTAAGG